>CAMCTH010000489.1 GCA_945877965.1 Planctomicrobium piriforme
GCCCGAGTTGGCGAGGTACGACGGCAAGCCGCTCGACGGCTTCGACAACAACACCGGCTTCTTCGCCAACGCGGTCGGGCCGTTGATGAAGTCGCCGTTCAAGTTCCAGCAGCACGGCAAGAGCGGCACCTGGGGCTCGGAAATCTTCCCGCAACTCGTCGAGCATGTCGACGATATGGCCTTCGTCCATTCGTGCTTCACGCAAACGAACAACCATTCGCCAGCCCTGTTCCAGATCAACACCGGCATGAGTCGCATGGGCTTCCCGTGCGTCGGATCGTGGGTGACGTACGGTCTCGGCAGCGAAAGCAAGAACTTGCCGGCGTTCGTCGTGATGTACGACACGCTTGGTCGCGGCCTGCCGAAGGGGCACGCATCGAACTGGGGTGCCGGCTTCCTGCCGGGCGTCTACCAAGGGACGGCGCTCAACGCGCAAGGCTCGCCGATCGACAATCTCGCCCGACCCGCGACGATGACCGACGCAGATCAACGCCGCCAACTCGATCTGCTGGCCATCCTCAATCGCCGCCATCTCACCGAGAACGGCAACGAGGCCGAACTGGCTGCGCGGATCGAAAGCTTCGAACTCGCCTACCGGATGCAGATGTCGGCCCCCGAGGCGTTCGATCTCAAAGACGAGCCGGCCCACATTCGCACGTTGTACGGACTTGATGAAAAGAAATGCTCGCACTTCGCCGAGCAGGCGTTGATCGCCCGGCGGCTGGTCGAGCGGGGCGTGCGGTTCGTGCAACTCTACAGCGGCGGGATGGAAAACCAACTCAGTTGGGACGGCCACAACGACATCGAAGGGAACCATCGCGGCTTCGCCCAAGAGACCGACCGGCCGATCGCGGCCCTGCTCACCGATCTCAAGCAGCGCGGGCTCCTGGAATCGACGCTCGTCGTCTGTTGCGGCGAGTTCGGGCGGCTGCCGATCTCGCAAAAGTCGGCCAAGCCGGGCCGCGACCACAACCCGCACGCCTTCACCACTTGGTTCGCCGGCGGCGGTGCGAAGGGGGGCACGCATTACGGCGAGACCGACGAGTTCGGCTTCAAAGCGGCCGTCAACCGCGTGAGCATCAACGACCTGCACGCGACGATCCTGGCGATGCTCGGCCTCGAACACGAAAAACTAACCTACCGCTACAACGGCCGCGACTTTCGCTTGACGGATGTCGCGGGTGCGGTGGTGAAAGAGATCATCGCGTAAAAACACAGCCCTTTAGATCGATAATTCTCGAAGGTGTGTTCTAAAACCTACCGTACTTGATTTAATATCTGAGTATGTCCGCCGCAGCCGTTCCTCCCATCTCTTATGTCATCGACCGCCAGGCCGGCGTCATTATCGAGACGTGGCGGGGAGACGTCTCGATCGGCGATCTACGACAATATTGGCAAGGCTATCTTGCCGATCCCGAAGTGATGGCGCTCCGAAAGACGTTGGTCGATCTGCGCGCCTCGAACATTCTATTTATCGGGACTCAACTGAGCGATCTAATCTCCGTCGTCGTCGTGCCCAAACTGAAGGGACGAACCTGGAAATCGGCATTGCTGGTTGAGCGGCCGCTTCAGTTCGGCGTCTCACGGCAGTATCACGTCTTTGCCGAACAGTACAGCAGCGACTCGATCTTTCACGACTTCGATAAGGCGCTGGCATGGTTGCAGGCATGACCGCCGAAGACCGCGACTTCCGTTTGACCGACGTCGCGGGGCGGTGGTGAAAGAGATCATTGGGTAGACGGTGACTTAACGGCGAAGTATTTCGGTGCCTGAGATGGCGATATTAATCGGGCTATTGTTCGTCGCTTTGATCACGCTCATCACCATGAGTTTAGTGGTGATTTCGTTGGGGTGGCGCGCGAAGGCGGACGAATCGACGGGAGAATTTGTTCTGCGGTACAGTCTGCCGTGTCGAATCTATGCAGTGGTCGGCTGCTTCCTGGTGCCGATCATGGTGCTTGTGATGACGATCTTGGAACCGCCGCAGCAACCTGACGATATCGTTGCATCTGAGATCGGGTTGTTGGCGTTTAAGCTGCTTGGATTGATTCTACTACAAATGACATTCAAATCTCGTATTCTCGTTTCAGACGAAGGATTGGCGGTTTATTCACCCTGGCGAAGGCCTCGATCAATTCAGTGGGAAGAGATTGTCGAAGTAGTAAATCTATGCCCTAAATCTTGGTTTGTCTTCAATGTTCGCGATCAACAGCCATTTCATGTACCGTTGTATTTTGAAGGGTTGGAGTTACTTGTCGATGCAATACAACGACGCCTTGACCCTCAGGTATATTCCCGAGCTGTAAAGGGGTTCGGCGCAGCGACAGACGCGCGGGGCAAGCCCCGCGGCTAAACGCAAGCGGCGTTACTGGCCACTGGCAACCAACCACTGGCAACTTTTCTCCCTTGAAATTGGGCCGGCCTTTGCGGCATAGTTGCTTCGCGTGGGGACGACTCGTTGCGCAGGGGTCGGCTTCATCGTCTGCGGTGACGTCGAAAGATCGGACGTGCGTGCGAAGCCATTCGGGAGAGCAAGCCCGCGAGCTTCGGTTTCGCGCACGGAACGCCTCGACGGGCATCGGGGTCTCGTCGGTCGACGCGAACGGAAGAATCGCGAAGGCATAAAACACGACGGGGCCGAAAGTCGCGATCAACGTGTGCCGCCTGGGATCGATGCGGTTTCCAACTTGGAAATCGCGCGATCCCCCCGGCATCGAGCCCGACGCGGGCGTTCTTCCGGTGCGTCGTCGTCCGCAACGGCACGATCGATCGCCCCCTTGTTCATCTTCTTTGCAGGATCGAATCGTGCCGCGGAGGACGACGCCGAAATATTTTGGCGGACGTGGCGTTTCAATGCGCGCGTGGTTTGGCTCCCCTCTCCCCTTGCGGGAGAGGGGCCGGGGGGGAGGGGTTGGGTCTCGATAAGAGCGAGGTCGAAAACGCTTCGACCCCTCACCCTATCCCTCTCCCGCAAGGGGAGAGGGGACCAAACCCGGACGCGCGCGTGAGGGGACCAAACCCGTCGCGTCGCGTTACGAAGTTTGCACGGCGGCGGCGCGGGTTTGTAGGCTTCGCAAATGTTGGTTGAAGCGGCTGTCGTCGAGGATGCGGAACGGGGAGACGAGCGGTTGCCAACGTTCACCCATTTGACGGATCAACGCATGATGCATCTGCCCGAGACCGGCTTGATACGCGAGCCCGAGGTACGGCACGAGCGCGGGCTCGAAGCCCATGATCCGCGCGCAGGTCGCGTCGGTCGCCAGGCGGTCGGCCCCGACGACGACGAGGCCCATCTGTTTCGGCGTGCCGAGGATCGGGCCGTCCCCTTCCATGCATTCGATGCCGTCGATCACCGCGATCGTGGTCGGCAGCGAGGCGTTGATGTCAACGACTGTCTCGGGAATGCCGTTGTAATGCAGCACGTTTTTCGGCCAGCCGTACTTGCAGCCCGGCAGCGTGCCGTACAGATTTTTCATCGAGAGGGTGACGCCGACCCAGTGATGCGTTTTCATCTTCGGCATCGAAACGATCAGGTCCGCCTCGGCCACCGCTTGCGGAAAGAAAAAGCCCGGCAGCTTCGAAAGTCCGCAGGCGTTGCGGACGAAGCGGCTCTCTTGATAGTTCATGTCGGCGAACGACAGGCGAGCTTCGTGCAGTGCGCCGGCGAGACGCGCTTCGATCAACGCCATTTCGGTGTCGCGAACGTGGCCGGGGGCTTCGCCGACGGTGACCTCGGCTCCTTCACGGCGAAAGACCTCGGCCGTCGCGACGACCATCGCGGGATGCGTCGTCATTTGCGGGCTGCCGCGCATCGGCTCGACGAGGTTCGGCTTCAACAACACGCGGCGACCTTTGTAGGCGACCGGATCGATGCCGACGGCGAGCAGGCCGTCGCGAATCGTTTGCTCGAGCGGGCCGTTATAACTTTGGTTCCGCGCGATGAACACGGGCGAGCGACCCATCGCCAACTGGCGGCCGTACGGATAGGCCAACACGCCGGCCGCCGCGGCCCCGCCGCCGACGAGCAGTGCGCGACGATCGAATGTTTTCCGCGGCGCGGGCTGTGCGCCGTTGCCGGAGTCGGTCGGCTTATGAGGTTCGTTCATGTAGGGACTCCGGTGCGGGCCATTTCGACGAGCGGCGACTTGTCGCCGAGCGCGGCGAGCGCGAGCAGCGGACGTCGCGGGCCGCTCGCTCCCATGTCGATCGTCGGCTTCGCAAGGGCGGCGGTGATCAAAGCGTCGGCCTTGGCGGGACGACGACCGTGGACCGTCAGACCGAGCAGGGCATACGCGAGTGAGGCGGCCGCGGTCGTGTCGTCTGCGGTCTGTTCGACGTATTGCAGACTTTTTTCGACGAGCGGGTTCCCTTCGGTCTCTTGTCCGC
>CAMCTH010000490.1 GCA_945877965.1 Planctomicrobium piriforme
TTCCGGGGCGCACCGAGAGCGAAACACCGACGATCGGTTCGGTGTTCCGCAAAGCGGGTTTCGACACGTTGTTCATCGGCAAGCAAGGTAACACCTATCGACCGGGTAACGAAGCTTTCGAGACGTTCGTCTACAACGGCGAGAAGAACCATATCGAAGCCCCGATCTATATGGCGGATAAGACGATCGAGTGGCTGCGCGAGAATCCCGGCTCCGCAGGCAAACCGTTCTGCATCTATCTCGGTCCGCCGGTGCCGCACGATCCCCGCGTGGCCCCGCCCAAATACCTAGAAATGTACGATCCGGCGAAACTCACGCTGCCGAAGAGTTTCATGCCGCAACATCCGTTCGACAACGGTGAGCTACGGATCCGCGACGAAATGCTGGCTTCCTTCCCACGCACGGAAGCAAATATGCGACGGCAACTCGCGGACTACTACGCGATCACATCGCATCTCGATTTTCACGTCGGACGGATTCTCGACGAGTTAAAAGCACAGGGGCGGCTCGAAGAAACGCTCATCGTCTACACCAGCGACCACGGCCTCGCGGTCGGCGGGATGCACGGGCTGATGGGGAAACAAAACCTCTACGAGCACAACAAGCCGCCGCTGATCATTGCCGGACCTGGGATTGCCCCTGGCAAGAGCGACGCACTCGTTTATCTCTATGATCTGTTTCCCACGCTCTGTGACTACGCCGGCCTCGCCGTTCCTGAACGAGTCGACGGTCTCAGCTTGCTACCGGTGATCCAAGGCGAGAAAAAGGGGGTCCGCGATCGGCTGCTCGGCGGCTATCGCGACTGCCAGCGAATGATTCGCGACGCGCGTTGGAAGCTGATCGAGTACAGAGCCGCAGACGGTCGCCATACCCAACTGTTCGATCTCGAAAACGACCCCGACGAGTTGAGCAATCTGGCCGATGAAACGGCACACGCCGAGACCCTGGCGAAGCTCCGCCAAGAACTTGCCGCCGCCCGTGCTGCGTATGGCGATCCGACCGACTTCGAGGCTCCTTTCACCCGGACCGACGAAGCTAAGGGAGCTTCGACTAAAAAGAAGAAAGCCAAGGCCTCGCCATGAAGCAAGTCCTGTTCACGTTCTGTTGCGTTTTGTCGTCTGTGTGGGGCTCGGTACAGGCCGCCGAGTCGGTAAAGCCCAACATCGTTTTCATTTTGGCCGATGACATCGGGTACGGCGATCTCTCTTGTCAGGGTGCGAAGCACGTCAAAACGCCGAATCTCGATCGACTAGCGAAGCAGGGATGTCGATTTACCGACGCCCACTCTCCAGCCTCAACCTGTACTCCTACCCGCCGTGCGTTTCTCACCGGAACCTATTCCTGGCGGCAAAAGGCGGGATCGAGCATCGCGCCGGGGGACGCGGCGCTAACGATTCCGCCCGGGACGGCCACCGTCGCATCGTTGCTCAAATCGGCCGGCTACCGGACCGGCGTCGTTGGCAAATGGCACGTCGGCCTTGGCGGCGAAGGCGGTCCCGAGTGGAATGCTGAAATCAAACCGGGGCCGCTGGAGATCGGTTTCGATTCCGCCTTTATCATGGCCGCCACCGGCGACCGCGTCCCGACGGTGTACGTGAAAGATCATCGCGTCGTCGGCCTCGATCCGAACGATCCGATTCAAGTGAGCTACAGACAAAAAATCGGCACCGATCCGACGGGTGAGGAGAACCCCGAGTTACTCAAACTCAAGCATACGCACGGCCACGACAAGACGATCGTCAACGGCATCGGCCGAATCGGTTGGATGAGCGGCGGCAAATCGGCCCGCTGGATTGATGAAGAGATGTCCGATACTTTCGTGAAACACGCCGTCGAGTTTATCGAGGCGAGTCGCGACCGACCCTTCTTCCTCTTCTTCGCAACGCACGACGTCCATGTGCCGCGTGTCCCTCATCCGCGATTCAAGGGAACGAGTTCGGTTGGCACGCGCGGCGACGTGATCCACGAACTCGACGACGCCGTCGGCACGGTGCTCGCCACGCTCGATCGACTCAAACTGACGGAAAACACGCTGGTGATTTTCACCAGCGACAACGGTGGCGTTATGGACGACGGCTACGAGGACGTCGGCAGTTTCGATTATCATCCGAACGCGCCGCTCCGTGGAACCAAAGGAACCTTATTCGAGGGGGGGCATCGCGTGCCGTTTCTCGCTCGTTGGCCGGGGCATATTCCGACCGGTTCGACGTCCGGTGCACTACTGGCCCATCTCGATATGGCGGCAACGTTCGCTGCGTTGGTCGGAGCTGATGTCCCAGCGGGACAATGCCTCGACGGGGTCAACGTGTTGCCAGCGTTGCTCGGTAAGTCGACCACGGGGCGAGCGGACTTCGTGGCTCACGTCGGCGGGACTCAAGGGCCGTTCGCATTGCGGTCGGGCCATTGGAAGTTGATCACACCCGGCGGCGGCGGATACGGCAAGGCTGCGAAAGGCAGCGTCAAGCCGTCGGCCGTCGGACCGCAACTCTACGATCTTCAAGCCGATCCTGCCGAATCGAAAAATCTGGCCGAATTGCAGCCGAAAAAACTAAACGAAATGCAGGGCTTGCTGGTCAAGATTCGCGGAGTCGAGAAGTAATCAGGCCCAGAGAATCATGCACTCTGCGAGAGTTGCCGAGGCTGAAGGTCCCGTCCGCTAAAACGCCCCATCCAAGGAGACTTCCGTGAAACACCCCCTGTTGATCGTCCTCGCTCTTGGGAGCAGTATCTCCCTCTCTCCAGTCGGAATTCACGGCGCCGAGTCGGCAAAGCCGAATGTCGTGATAATCTACATCGACGACCTGGGATATGGCGATATCGGCCCGTTTGGCGCCACGAAGCAGAAAACGCCGAATCTCGATCGGATGGCCCAAGAAGGGATGAAGCTCACCAGCTTTTACGCCGCGCCGGTCTGCTCCGTCTCACGCGCCCAATTAATGACGGGCTGCTACGGAGCGCGCGTTTCGGTGCCGGGCGTGTTTGGTCCCGGCGGCAGCAACGGACTACATCCGCAGGAGAACACGATCGCCGACCTGCTCAAGCAGCAAGGCTATGCCACGATGTGCATCGGCAAGTGGCACCTCGGCGATCAGCCCGAGTTCTTGCCCACCAAGCAGGGCTTCGATCACTACTTTGGCATTCCGTACTCGAACGATATGCAACGGGCCGCTAAAGAAACCGGCGAGCGAGTCGTGCCCTTGATTCGCAATGACAAGATTGCTGAATTACTCACTAACGAAGCTCAATCGCGAATCGTCGAGCGTTACACCGATGAAGCGTTGAAGTTTATTCACGAAAACCAAGAGCAACCGTTCTTTCTCTATCTGCCGCACACGGCCGTACATACTCCGATCTACCCGGGCGAAGCTTTCCGCGGCAAGTCGGCCAATGGCCGCTTCGGCGATTGGGTGGAAGAAGTCGATTGGAGCGTCGGTCGCGTTCTCGATACGCTACGAGAATTAAAGCTCTCTGAAAACACGCTGGTGATTTTCAGTAGCGACAACGGTCCCTGGCTGATTCAGGGCTCAGACAGCGGCAGCGCCCTGCCGCTCCGCGGCGGCAAAGGCAGCACTTGGGAAGGGGGCGTGCGCGTGCCAACCATCGCCTGGTGGCCCACGAAAATAAAGCCGGGCACAATCTGCGACGCCGTGGCCGGCACGATCGACCTGCTGCCGACGTTCGTCCAACTCGCCGGGGGAACGGTTCCCGCCAAACCCATTCTCGACGGCCGCGACATCAGCGGGCTCTTGTTCGGCACCGCAAAGCAATCGTCGCGCGAAGCGCATTACTACTTCGCAGGCTATAACCTCCAGGCAGTCAGGCAAGGCCCGTGGAAGCTGGCCCTTGCGCCGCAGCCCGAGACGATGGGTAAAGGAATTTCTAGCGACGCATCCGGCAAGGAACCGCGTCTCTACAACCTCGATCACGAGATTGGCGAGCAAACGAATCTCGCGGCCAAGAACCCGGAGATCGTCCAGCGCCTCCAAACCTTAGCCGCGGCGATGAGTGCCCGCATCGGCGGCAACGAACCGAGCGAACGTCGCGCGGCGGGCATCGTCGAGAAACCGAAAACGCTTTACCCGACGGATCCTGCCCAACCCGGCAAACCGAAAAAGAAACTGAATTAGTTTGGAATCCAGCCGTATCTAAGCAGCGGCTCGCTCGCTCCTCTATCTACCCTAAAACCATCGCGTTTAAAACACCATGAGTCACCTCGCCGCCGTCGTTCGCATCTTCATAAAATCAGCCGGCACTATTTGGCTGTGCTTGGCTTTCGCCGTCGCCGAAACGGCCATTGCTGCACCGCTCGTCTTTGAGGGGACCGAGGGCGCTGGACAGGGGAAGCACATCGTCTTTCTGGCAGGCGATCATGAGTATCGCTCCG
>CAMCTH010000491.1 GCA_945877965.1 Planctomicrobium piriforme
GGGTGCGGGCCGACGACCGAGCCGATGATGTAATGGGTCGTTTGCACCGACGCCATCCAATCGCGCATCGCTTCGTTGATCGCATCGCGAAGCGTCCGCGAGCCGGTCGTCACGGGCCGCACTTCCGCGCCGAGCATCTTCATATTGAAGACGTTGAGTTTCTGGCGGCGAATGTCTTCTTCGCCCATGTAGACGATGCATTCGAGACCGAATCGCGCGCAGGCGTTGGCCGTCGCGACGCCGTGCTGCCCTGCGCCGGTCTCAGCGATCACGCGCTTCTTCCCCATCCGGAGCGTAAGCAGCGTTTGGCCGAGCGTGTTGTTGATCTTGTGCGCGCCGGTGTGGTTCAGGTCTTCGCGCTTAAGATAAATCTTGGCCCCGCCGCACTTCTTCGTCAGCCGCTCCGCAAAGTAGAGCGGGTTCGGTCGGCCGACGTAATTTTTCAGCAGGTAATCGAGTTCCGCTTGGAACTTCGGGTCGCGCTTCGCCGCGGCGTATTCGTCCGTCAGTTGGACGAGGGCCTGCATCAACGTCTCGGGGACGTAGCGTCCGCCGAATTGTCCGAACCGGCCGGCCTCGTCGGGAACGGAACTCACGGCGACGGACGCGGGAACGGGAGCGGCGGTCGACATAATTCGCACCTGGACGACGATCTGCGAAAGGGGGAAACTCTAATTGTCGGCCCAGCGTGGCGCGGGGTCAAGGACCTACGCGACTCCTGATCGCGTCGAACCAGTGCAGCCGAACCGTCGAGCGAGGTTGACATGTTGTTCATTGCACTCAAAGGAGCGGGCTGGGCCTTGTTGATTGCGGCCGCGATCGCATTTACCGGCGGAGCCATTTTCGGCGTACCCGGAATGTTCGCCCACTCACGCGGCGCCGAACCGGGCTGGGAAGGGGGCTTCGCAGCCGTTGCCTATTTTGGTTTGTCAATCATGTCGGGAATTCCGTTGATCGTTGCCGGCATTGGCGCGGGCATTGCCGTGTATCGAGCGCGGGGCAAGCCCCGCGGCTAAACAATGCTTCGTTCTTGTATTCTACTGACCACTGGCCACTGACCACCGGCAACTCTCTCCGATGCCTGAACTTCCTGAAGTAGAAACGATGCGGCGCGGCATTCTGTCGATCGTCGGGCGACGGATCGTCGCGGCCGAGCGCGTGCCGTGCAAGCGTCGGCCGATCGCCGTCGAGCCGTCCCCGGCGAAGTTTCGTAAGCGGACGGTCGGGCGAAAGGTGATCGCCGTCGATCGGCTCGGCAAGCGGGTCGTCGTCCGCATCGAAGGGGGCGAGTCGATCATTTTGGAACCGCGGATGACGGGGCTCGTGCTGCTGGCCGATCCGCCGACGACCGAGCATCTCCGATTTCAGATCGAACTCGACGACGGCCGCGTCGTCTACTACTGGGACCGTCGCGGGCTCGGTTCGGTTCGCCTCTATTCCGATCAGGAGTTGGCCGAACGCTATGACGACGGCACGCTGGGACCCGACGCGCTGGCGATCACCGTCGCCGATTTTCGCGCGCGTCTGGCCCGCAGCCGCCGCGCGATCAAGCCGGCGTTGCTCGATCAGAAAGCCGTCGCGGGGATCGGCAATCTGTACGCCAGCGAGATGCTGTTCGCCGCGCGAATCGATCCGCGCCGCCGCTGCACGGCGCTGAAGATCGACGATTGGCAACGCCTGCATGCCGCGATGCTCGACATTTTATTGACGGCCGTGAAGTACGAAGGCTCGACGCTCGGCGACGGCACCTATCGCAACGCGCTCAATCAAGCCGGAGGCTATCAGAATCATCATCGCGTCTACGACCGCGAAGGGGACCCCTGCCCGTCGTGCCGCACGACGATCGTGAAGCGGATCGTGCAAACCCAACGCGCCACGTTCTTCTGCCCGACGTGCCAGGGACCGCGAACGACGACAACTGCGAAATCGAAATCGCCGCGAGGACGCGGCGGCTAAGCGTCATTCGGCATAACGTTACCTTGCAATACGTCGCTTAGCCCGGCCGGCCTCGGCCGGGTTATCGCGCCGCGCTCTCAAGATTGCCGCCCGCTGATTGACGTCGCGGCGGCGAGAGCGTATCTAAGGGCGGCCGAGATCTACCCTCCTTTGAGCGGTGCCTACGATGACGCGATTGCGAGAAGAATTGGAAGCGGCGGACGATCGGCGGCGCTTCGGCACCGGTTGGCTCAGCGGCACGGCCGCACTCGTCCTGGCGGTGATCGGACTCGCGGCCGTCCTCTGTCTCCGCTATCCCGACGTCCTGACCGTCCCCGATGCACGGGCTTTCTATCACGTCGGCTACATCCGCGCCGCATTACAACTAGCGCTTATCGCCGGGTTCTTGCTCGGCATCGTCAGCATTTCGCTCCGCGAGAACAAAGCCCTCGGCTTCGCGGCCATTGCAATCATTCTCGTCGCTACGATTCTCGGCGGCTCGCGCGCGACGGCGCGGTTCGACGTCGATGCCGACGTTTACTTCGGGCTCGATTGGTTCCTGCTCAACGTGCTGTTCACCGGCATGATCTTCATCCCGCTGGAGCGGATTTTTTATCTCCGCGAACAGCCGGTGTTTCGTTTCGAGTGGCGTGAAGACTTGTTCTATTTCTTCGTCAGTAGCATGTTCGTGCAGGTGCTGACCTATCTCTCGCTCGCGCCGTCGATGGCGGTCTTGCAGCATACGAAGTGGGAAGGTTTTCGCGCGGCGGTCGGCTCGCAGCCGCTGCCGTTGCAGTTTTTGGAAATCATGTTTCTGACCGACTTCGTGCAGTATTGGCTGCATCGTGGTTTTCATCGCAGCTCGTGGTTGTGGAAGTTTCACGCCGTGCATCATTCGGCGCAGCGAATGGACTGGGCCGCCGGAGCGCGGATGCATTTCATCGAGATCGTCGTGTTGCGCGGCTTTACGGTCGTGCCGATGTATGTGATGGGCTTCACTCCGACGGCGATGTACGCCTACATCTTCTTCGTCTATTTATTCTCGACGTTCGTGCATGCCAACCTGCGGTGGAAGTTCGGCCGCTGGAGCGCGTGGTTCGTTACGCCGCGGTTTCATCATTGGCATCACGGTATCGAACGCGAGGCGATCGACGTGAACTTCGCAGTCCACTTCCCGGTGCTGGACCGGATGTTCGGCACCTACTACCTGCCCCCCGACGAGAAATGGCCGGAAGGTTACGGCATCGGCGGCCACCCGGTGCCGAAGGGCTACTGGCGACAGATGCTGTACCCATTTCGCGGGAAGTAACGTCCCGGACTTGGGGAGGCGCGGAAAAAAAGAGCGGCGGACTTTTGAGGGTCCGCCGCTCGGTTCGGTTTCAATTATGCAGACGCGCGGGGACGAGCCCCGCGGCTAAATGGCGGACTACTTCGCCAACGCCAGGTCGGCCTTCTTCTTGGCGGCGACGACTTCTTCTTGGATGTTGCCCGGTACCCGGCGGTACTTGCTAAACTCCATCGAGAAGGTCCCTTGGCCTTGCGTCATGCTGCGCAGGTCGGTCGAGTAGCCGAACGTTTCCGACAGCGGCACTTCGGCTTCGATGATCGCCGAGGCGCCGTTGATTTCGTTGCCGATGACCATGCCGCGGCGGCTCGTCAGGTTACCGACGACCGTTCCTTGGAACGCGGCAGGGACTTCGACTTCGAACTTCATGATCGGCTCGAGCAGCACCGGCTTCATCTTCATGAAGTATTCGCGGAAGCACTCTTGCGCGGTCAGTTGGAACGCCATGTCGCTGGAGTCGACGTCGTGGTACTTGCCGTCCTTGAGGACGACGCGCAGACCGACGAGCGGGTATCCGGCGACGGGGCCCTTGCCCATGCACGAGCGGAAGCCCTTCTCGACCGACGGGATGTACTCGCGGGGAATGCGCCCCTGCACGACGTCGTCGACGAACTCGAAGTTCTCGACGGCGTCTTCGGGCAGCACTTCGAGCGTCCCCTTGATACAGCCGTATTGACCCGAACCGCCGGTTTGCTTTTTGCGCGTATGGTCGAAGTCCGCGTTCTGCGTCGGGGCTTCGCGATAGCTCACCTTCGGCGCACCGACGATGCACTCGACCTTGTACTCGCGCTTGATGCGCTCGACGTAAATGTCCAGGTGCAATTCGCCCATGCCCGCGATGAGGGTCTCGTTCGTTTCCTCGTCGGTGCTGACGCGGAACGTCGGGTCTTCCTTCATGAAGCGTTGCAGAGCCTTCGTCAGCTTATCGCCGCCGTCGCGGTTGGCCGGCGCGACCGACATCTTGATGACCGGCTCGGGGACGAACATGCTTTCCAACGAGCAGTATTTCTGCTCGACGGCGTAGGTATCGCCCGAGGCGCAGTCGATGCCCATGACGGCGACGATGTCGCCGGCCGAGGCTTCGTCGACTTCTTCGCGCTT
>CAMCTH010000492.1 GCA_945877965.1 Planctomicrobium piriforme
CGCGGTGCGAACGCGTATGGACTAGTGCATTCAGGTGGATGCTTTCCGTTGCGTGCAAAATCGCTACGAGACGGTTACTATAAAATCAAACCAGTTCGCCTCGTCCCTTTCGCTTCACGGACCGCGAGTGCCGGACCTCGCTCATTCCCGCCTATTGGAGATCGGTCGTATGTCGCAAGATCGTGCCGTCGAGAACGGCGTATCGCGTCGCAATTTTGTGAAGACCTCGACCGCCGCGGCGGCGGCCGTCGGCGTTGCTTCGGCTTTCAGCGCCCCTGCCCCCGCGCGGGCCGCGGGTGCGAACGGTCGGATTCGGATCGGCTTCATCGGGCCCGGCGGACGCGGCTTCGGCGCGCATGTGAAGTCGCTCGCACGGCTGTACAAGGAAGAGGCGAACATCGAGTTGGTCGCCGTATCCGAAGTCTACAAGGTGCAAGAAGACCACGTCTGTGCGTACATCAAGGCCGAGACCGGCACCGATCCGAAGCGCTATGTCGACTACAACGACATGCTGGCGGACGCGAACGTCGATGCCGTCTGCATCGGCACGCCCGACCATTGGCATCACAAGCAGATCGTCGACTCGCTCCGCGCCGGCAAGCATGTCTACGCTGAAAAGCCGATGACGAAGAAGGTCGAAGAAGCACTCGATGTCGTCAAGGTGTGGAAGGAAACCGGCAAGGTGATGCAGGTCGGCGTGCAGTCGACCAGCTTGCCGGTGTGGGATCAAGCGCGCGAGTTGATCAACAACGGCAAGCTCGGCCACATCCTCGGCTTTCAGACCGAGTACTTCCGCAATTCGAACGCCGGTCAGTGGCGCTATTACAAGCTCGAAAAGGAAATGAATCCGCAGACGATTGATTGGAAGCGTTGGCTCGGCGTGAAGGAAGGGTTGGCCGAAGAGATGGACTTCGATCGCGCGGTCTATAAGCAATGGCGCTGTTATTGGCCCTTCGGGTCGGGGATGTTCACTGATCTGTTCGTGCATCGTACAACGTCGATGCTGAAGGCGACCGGCTTGCGCTATCCAGGCCGCGTCGTCGGGGCCGGCGGCATCTATCTGGAACTCGACACCCGCGATGTTCCCGATGTGGCGACGGTCGTGGCCGACTACCACGAAGGGTGCCAAGGTTTGATCACCGCGACGATGTGCAACGAGAACTCGCGGATCAAGCAAGTGATTCGCGGACACAACGGGGCGTTCGAATTCGGCAACGGCGAGAGCTTTTCGGAGTTCAACTTCTTGGCTGAACGTCCGCAAGTGACGCTCGATAGCTCGTTGGTCGACGAGACGATCAAGACCGACCTGAACGCGACCGGCATGAAGAACAGCGACACAACGTACTTGCACTTCAAAAACTGGCTGGCGGCGCTCGAAGCCAATCAGCCGGAACAGTGCAACAACACGCCGGATCTCGGGGCCGCCGCCGTCGTGACCGTGATCCTCGGCGCGATGAGCTATCGCAACGGCAAGGTCTATCATTTCGACCAAACCACAGGCACCTACAAAGACGGCGATGATAGCTGGTCGAAGAAGTGGGAAGCCTTGTCCGATGCCCGCGGCCAAGCGGCGCAAGTGCCGGGCTGGAAAGCCGGCGACAAGGGGAGCAAACTCGTTCCGCCCGAATACATGAACCTGGCAGGCCCGTGGAAGAACGGAGTCGATCCGGCAGGCTAGTTGACGGTTGACAGAGGGCAGTTGACGGAAAGATCAAAACTAGCCGCGGGTGAAAGCTCGCGGCTAGTTTTTTGCGCAGAAGATTCTGCGTCTAAAACTCGATCGTCATCCGTCGCCCTTCGGCGAAGCTGCGGCGCGATTCGATGACGACCGACAGCGCGCGATAGGTGTCTTCCAAGCCGGCCGAATTGCGGACCAAGCTCGTGACGGCCCGATGAAACTGGCCGAGCAGCAACTCGCCGACGGGCCGTTCGCTGTCGAGCGATTCTTGATGCCGTCCCGCGTTGTCGAACCAAACAAGCGTCGATGGCAGATCGATGAACGCGATGCCGTTCTCGCACGCAACTTGCAATGCCGCCGGGGTGCGGAAGGCGGTCGCTTCTTGCCACGCGGCCGGCATGTAGCGACCGCAGCTGATCTGCGCGGTCACGCCGGTGCCGGGACCTTTGTCGCGATCGGAGAAGTCCAAACTCATCATTTGGTAATCGTCTTCTTCGACGCCGTCGGCCGCCGTGTGACGGACGCCTACGACCGACGTCGGCTCGGTGCCGACGACGTATCGACACCAATCGACGAGTTCCATCAGATGGTTCGCGGGCGTCGGGTTGCAGCCCGGCCGACCATGCTGCGTTTCGGCCGGCACGCGCGCATGGCAGAACAACAGCCGCGGCTTACCCAATCGCGTGGCGATCAGTTCTTTCAACCGCAGCGTGGCGGGGGAATGACGCCGGGGGAACTCCGACATGAAGGCGATTCCCGCCTCGTCGACCCGCTGCTTCATCTGCAAGGCTTGGTCGCGCTCCAGCGTCAGGCTGTTGGCGCAGTACACCGCTTTGCCGGCCTCGCACGCGGCCGAGATCGGCAGGTAGCCGTACCACTGCGGCGCGAGCATCAGCACGGCGTCGATGTCGGGCCGTTGCGTCAGGGCGCGGAAGCCGTCGCACGCGGCGGCATTCCACTCGCGGGCTGCTTGCTCGGCGCGGAGTGCGACTTGGTCGCAGACGGCGCAGACCTCGAAGCGGTCGCTCAGCGCACGCAACGCAGGTCGATGGCGCGACTCCCAGTTGCTTCCCAGGCCGATCAGACCGACGCGTAGCTTCATGCCTTAGCGGCCAACGGTGTAGTTGTAAGATGAGTGGCTTGCGAAGACGGAGAGGCTTGG
This sequence comes from Planctomicrobium piriforme, assembly GCA_945877965.1. Classification (GTDB taxonomy): domain Bacteria; phylum Planctomycetota; class Planctomycetia; order Pirellulales; family PNKZ01; genus CAMCTH01. The sequence goes on from CAMCTH010000492.1 coordinate 2,841, forward strand.
CGGAACCGTCATTCAACGCGATCGCATCCCCATTCGAGCGGAGTTGCATCGCATCGGCACGCTTTGCCGTCGTTTTCGCAGCGGTCCGGATTATATCGGCAGAAGACGTAAAGCCAAAAAGAAAAATCAGTTCCGTCAAACTGAAGTTGCCGGATCCGAGATGGACGAATCCGCACATTCGCTGCGGCATCGAAAGTTTGACGAAGCCTCGCCATGTTCGCCGCGATGCATTGCGGAATGAATTCGGGCCGGTAAGATGGCGAACTCTTACCGGTTAGCCGGAGTTTGACGGAGGCCTTCGGACTGTCCTTTTCGGGACGGAACGAGGGTCGAAAACGAGAACGGAAACACGATTCGAAGGAGTCCGCTGTGCTGAATTTAGTCTTGGCTGCGATGCTACAAGCCTCGGTCCTCTCGGCGGAACCGCTGAGCTACGACGAGGCGTTCGAAGCGTCGCAGGCGGAAGGGAAGCCGCTGGTCGTGCTCGTCGGAGCCGATTGGTGCGGGGCTTGTCGCGTGATGAAGAACTCGGCCCTGCCGCAAGTTGCGAAGGACGGAGTGTTCCAGGAAGTCGCCTTCACGATGGTCGATACCGACAAAGACCAAGCACTCGCGAAGCAAGTGATGGATCCGGGCTCGATCCCGCAGTTGATCATGTACCACAAAACGGCCGATGGCTGGCGACGCAGCAAGCTCGTCGGCTCGCAAAGCCCGACGTCGATCATTTCGTTCCTCCGCCGCGGCATCCAAACCGCCGCCGAGATCGTTAAGTAGGTTATTCGGTTCGGGGTTCAGAGTTCGGGGTTGGAGGACGTTGATCGCCTCCGCCGCCGCAACCCTGAACCCTGAACTATCAACCCCGAACCTACAACCGTGTCAACGGATTGACGCGGTTCACGAGCGGCAGCGCAACCGGGCCGCCGACGCGTTGCGATTCGAACGTGGCGACGATCATCTCGACGGCGGCTCGCGCTTCGTAGACGCTGCACTTCGGCTGACGATCTCCTTCGATCGCCGCCAGCAGGTCTTGCGCGACGACGATGTTGGCGAACCCCTGCCCCATATCGGTTCGCGTCTCGGGTTGGTCGATGCCGTTGGTCGTGACGGGATGCCACTTGCCGCCGCCGCGGACCGGCGACCAGCTCGGGTCGTCGAGATACGAGACGGTCGGGTGATAGCCGCTCGTCACTTCAAGAATGCCGGCCGAGCCGCAGATCTGCAGGGCGAAGCGGGCCGTCTTGCCGGCCATGTTCCGGACCGACGCGAAATGCGCGAGTGCATCGTTCGGCATGCCATACGTCGCCGCGATCGCATCACCGGCGAGTGGGCCGAGCCCTTCGTTCCCTTCGACGACGTTCGCCGTGGTGATCGGCTTGCCGTTCTCGCGGACCGTCGCGAAGCACCACGTCGGCTGGCCGCCGAACGTGCGGATCAGGTTCATAATGTGCGAGCCGAGGACCCAGGTGTCTTCGCCGCCGCCCCGTCTGTCTTCTTTCCCTCGGCCGCGGAATTCTAACACCCGGCCGATCTTGCCGTCG
>CAMCTH010000493.1 GCA_945877965.1 Planctomicrobium piriforme
GGGTCGCTGCGATTGGTCACCTCGGGCTTGGCATCGAGCGCGGCGAGCGCCTCGGGATAGCGACCGCGCACGAAGCAGGCCTCGACCACCTTCGTAATCATCGCGACGTCGTCGGGGGCGAACTTCTGCGCCGTGCGATACTGCTGCTCGGCCGTGGCAGGCTGGCTGTTGCGGAGGAAATAATCGCCGACGGCGGCATAAAACTGTGCTGACTGCGTCCGTCGCAACGCGGTGAGTTTCGCGATCTCGACCGACGGGACCGGCGCGAACGCCACGGCATCGAACGCCTGCCGCAGCACGTCGTGCCCGGGCGAGCCTTCCTCGTCGGACCATCCGAGCAGCAAGTAGGCGGCGCGCGGCACGGTGAAGACCCGCGCGATGCGATGACCGCCGAGGCGCGCGTCGGCCGGCGTCCATTCGTATTCGTCGCCGTCGATTTTGCTTTGCGTTCGTTTACGCGGCGGTCGGGCCGTCGCTCGTTCGTACGATTGCCCCGCGGCGGTCAGCAAGGCCGAGGCGGCGGCCAAGCGATCGACCGCGGCGTCGTCGGTCCGCACCGTGCAGATGACGAAACCGGTTCGAGCGTCGAGCTTCGCGCCGAAGTCGGCGGTCGGAAACGTCGCGGCAAAATCGGGCCACGCACTCCAGCTCGCGCCGAGTGCGGGAACGCGAACGCCGACGTCGGACAACTCCGCTTCGCGCGTCGGCAACACGACCTCGGGAGCTCGCGCCGTCGCCGCGGGATCGGTCGGTTCAAAGAGCCCGAACAGCCGGGCCGCTTCGTCTTTCAACTTGTCGGAGGTCTCGCCGCTGCCGACGAGCAGCAGTTGATACCAATAGCCGTTGTGAATCGCGACCCAGGCCGAGGCGGCGCAGGCTTCGCCGTCGCGCGTGCCGTCGGCGGTGAAGCGAACGCCCGTGATCTTGCCGAAGGTGAACGACGTCGCCGGCGTGAACGTGAACGACGGGACCGCCTCGCGCAGACGCTGCTGCACGCGCTCGACCAACGGCTGTGGATCGGAGCCGCGCTCGACGCCCGGTCGTTCGGCCGTCACGAGGAACCGCAACTTCCGCGCGGGCTGATCGTAGACGAGCAGCGCCTCTTGCCCGGCGCGCGACGGATCGACTCGCAGCCAGCCGTTGCCCGGTCGACTCAAGCGAAGATTGAAGGCCGGAAAGTCGATCGCGTCGGGACCGGGATCGCGGACGTCGTCGCCAACGCGCGAGCCAAAGAGTTGGCCAAACCAAACGCGGCTTGTCGCCGCAGGGCCGGCCGAAGCAACGAGCGCAGGAGGCGGAGTCGCCGCGGCCGTGCCGGTCGCCGTCGCGCTCGGCGGCAAGGGCGTTGGCATTCCGCCGCCGACGGGCCCGACGTGCGGTGAGTTCTCCAGCGCCTCTTTGGCCGCGATCGTCGCCTGAGCAAAGATCGTCGCCGCTTCGACGCTCGGACCGGTGCCGGCCGCCGCCGTCGTCGGCATGATTCGCGAGGCATAGTAACCGCCGCCGCCGAGCAACAGCACGAGCAGCGCTCCGTTGGCCGAGCAACCGCCGACGGCGTAGCTCCGACCATGTCGGCGTTGCTTTGCCAACTTGCGGTCCGTTTCGCGCAGCCCTTGCAGACTGAAGACGATGCCGATGATCGCCGTCGACCACGCCCCCGCGCCGACGAGGGCCGAGAGCAGGCGATAGTTGTTCACGTCGGCGTTGCCGTACCAACCGAACGACGCCAGGATGGCGGCCGCCAAGGTTAGCGACAGGGCAATGATCCAGACGCCGACCGATTGGATGGCGCGGCGACTGTATCCCTTCGCCCGCAGTTGCGTCGCCTTGTTGAAGACCCGGTAGAGCAGCGGCGCCGCAAAAGCGAAGGGCAGCGCCGCCACCAGAATCGCCGCGGCCAGCGTGCCGGTCCCGAGAATGCCTTCGGCAATGAGTTCCGGCCGAAAATTCACGAAAAGCTACCGTCAACAGGGTCGAAACGGCGGGGCCCGCAACGCTCTTCGATTTTACCTTACGAAGTCGCCAACGACGAGTCGTACCGCCGTCGCCGACGTGATTCGTCGCCCTGCGACGCCGACGACCGGCACAACCGCCGGCGAATCAGGCCCATGTCCCCTATAATTGCGGCCCAGTTGTTATGTCTTGGTCCGATATTCGTCTCAGCCCTAGGAATTGTTATGTCGTTGCCGATTCGCATTGCCTTTCACGGAGCCGCCGGACGGATGGGCCAGCGTCTCATCGCACTCGCTTCGGCCGACCCGACGCTCAAGATCGTCGCCGCGCTCGAACATGCCGCCAACCCCAAGCTCGGCCAAGATGCCGGTGCGATCGCCGGCGTCGGCCCGATCGGCGTACTGCTCTCTGCGAAGCTCGACGTGCCGTGCGACGTCGTCGTCGATTTCTCGTTGCCCAAGGCCGTGCCGGGCATCGTGGCCGTGTGCGCGGAACGCAACGTGCCGCTCGTCGTCGCCACGACGGGACTCGAAGCCGCAGAGATCGCCGCCGTGCAAGCCGCAGCCGGAAAGATACCGTTGCTCTGGGCACCCAGCATGAGTCTGGCCGTTAACTTGGCGATGAAGCTGACGAGCGTCGCCGGCGCGGCCCTCAAGGATCATCCCACTGGGGCCGACGTCGAGATCATCGAGCGGCATCATCGCTTCAAAGAAGACTCGCCGAGCGGCACCGCGCTGAAGTTCGGCCAAGTCGTCGCCGCGGCAATGGGTCAAACCAAAGAAGCTCACGGTCGCGGAGGCCGACCCGGCGCGCGACCCCACAACGAGATCGGCTATCACGCCGTCCGCACCGGCGACAACCCGGGCGAACACACGATCATCTTCGGCCTGCTTGGCGAAACGCTCGAGATCACCGTCAAAGCGACGAATCGCGACTGCTACGCCCAAGGTGCGCTCGCCGCCGGCAAGTTCCTCGTCGGCAAATCGCCCAAGCTCTACAACATGAACGACGTGCTGGGCCTGGCGTAGGTTGCGCGGTTATTTCACGGGTTGTCTGAAATCCTCAGGAAAATCCGTAGGACAATTCTTATACCGATGAAGTGAGTCTTCTATGCCGGCGATTACATCCGGCGTTTTGATCGAGTTCTTTGGATTGATAAGATCGCTAACGTAAAAGAGCCTGTTGGGGTCCGGCTGTGTTTCGAGGCCGTAATGATGCGGAAGATTGCTGACAATAATGTGCGCGAATGGCCACTTGCCTAACGAGCCCACACCTATTTGAGAGATACTCTCGCGAATCTCACCTTGCCAAGAAGCGTCATCTATTCTCAATCGCTCCTTTGGCAGATTTAATTCCACAAATGCTATCAGTGGATAGTCACCAGCTTTAAGTGCGGCCTTGTTCAGTTCTCGATGCAATCCGATTTTTAAATTCTCAATCGGTTGGCGAATACCGGCCATACCGAGAATTCCGGGCCGATGGCGGCACTTTGCCTCAATGGCGATTTTTTCCTTTGAGACAGGATGCTCGGCGAAGAACTCCGGATGCCGCGATGACGGATCGGATTCATCCTCGAAATGAATTTTGTATCCCGCTCGAATCATCGTTGCCGCTACGAAAAGTTCATAGCGTGCGCCTTGAAATTGATCGCGCCGCTTCAATCGTTGGACGATCCTGTTTTGGAGTGCACTATGGTGGCTCAAGACATACAGATCGTAGCCAAGAAGTAAATTTGCTGTAGTTGGTCCATCCATGGTGATCGGAAAGAACCCATTGGCTGCGCGTTCTTTGGATTTCAATTGACGATGAAGTTGAAAGCACCATTGCACGACAACGTGTCGTTCGGACTCGGGCAATGCGCATTCGTTTCTCCACCAATTCTTACCAAAGACTATCTTTACATAGTCTCGCAAGAAGTCTGGAAACGTCTTCCAGTGCTCCGAAACATGCAGAGCATTACCAACGGCGACAAATTTCTTCCCCATGTGATCTACATGAATGACTTCTTTCACATGACCGTATTTTTCTCGATGATTGATTCTTTGTTGCTGCATCGCTTCGAGCTTTTGCAAAGCGTCGGAATCGAAGCCAAATACAGAACCACGAGCCGATGTCTTACCATGGCACGTCTTATACTTCTTCCCACTGCCACAAGGACAAAGGTCGTTTCGAGGAATACGCATTAGCTCACAACCACAATTTGGATTTTATCGTTCTAAGAGACGATTAACTTAGAATGAGTCCGGAGGGGTAACATTTCAATACGAAAGCCCCATCGCGCTCCGTCGCTCCCCTTGAGGGGAGACCGGCCGCGGCAGCGGTCGAGTGAGGGGTAAACGTTTCGCCGCCGGGCCGCCCGGCGTTTTCGGTTGTAGCGCAATCAATATCGCTCCCACCGCTTACTGACGTGCGCGGCTCGGAC
>CAMCTH010000494.1 GCA_945877965.1 Planctomicrobium piriforme
TGCGGAGAAGATGTTCCTCGAGAGTATCGCCGCGTTAACAACTCGCCTCGGTCCCGACCATCCGTCGGCCGCGACCTTGCGCGTCGCCTTCGCCGAAATGCTGTTCGACCGCGGTAAGCTCGACGAGGCCGAGCGGCAGACCCAACTCGGCTTGGCGGTATTCGAGAAGAATTCCGTGGAGGGACACCCCGATGCGGCTCGGGCCTTCGCGCTAACCGCTCGCTCGGCGATGTTGCGTGACGACCACGCCGCGGCCGTGCAGGCCATGGATCGCAGCCGACACATCATGCGGCGGGTCACCGGCGAACTACTGCCGACGCTCTCCGAAGGCGAACGCTTACGGATTCTCCGCGAGTACGATGCCGCGAGTTACCCCGTGGCGGTATCGTTGGGAATGAGTCCCGGCGTGAGCCGACACGCGGAGCATGCTGTGCTCGCCGCCGGTTGGGTGCTCAACGGCAAAGGGATCGCGGCCGAAGCATCGCTACGGCAACGCGACCCGGGCGGAGATCGCGAGGCGTCGCCCGCCGCAAAGGTCGCCGTTGCGCGAATGCGCGAAGTCCGCACCGCGTTGATGAAGGCGGCTCTGCCCAGCGCCGACGGCAAAGGTCCCACGGCTGACGAGGTGCGCCGACTTTCGGCCGAAGAAGAGTCGCTCCGTCGACAACTGGCCAACGAGGCCGGCGTCCGAGCGATCGAATCACGCTGGGTCGAGCTCAATGAAATAGCCGAAAAAATTCCGCCCGGCGGAGTTCTCGTGGAGTTCGTCTGCACGCCGCTGCACACGTTCGACCCGACAACCAAAAAAGCGACCGTCTCCCCGGAGACGCACTACGTCGCGTGGATCATCTACCCAAAAAGCGAAGGCCTGCCGCCGAAGTTTATCCCCCTCGGGCCCGCGAACGTAATCGATAAGCAGGCCGCCTTTATTGCGTTCCAATCCGGAGCGATGGCGCCGCAGTTCATCGCTCGCTTCGGTGAGAATCGAGCCGAGTTCGCGCTGTGCGGCCCGTTGCACGACTTCACGATCCAAACCCTCGGCCGCGTTCTGACGCTGATCCGAGACCGCAAGCATTGGATCATTTCGCCCGACGCCGAACTGTGGCTGGTGCCGTGGAGCGCGCTGGTGCTGACCGACGGTCGCTACGTGATTCAAGATCACACCGTTACGCTAGTCACGAGCGGGCGCGACCTCGTGTTGCCTCGTGCTCTGGCAAGCACGCAACCGGCGGTGATTCTGGCCGACCCCAACTACGGCGGCGAGCAAGACGAGAATGAACGGCCATTCCGCGACTTACCCGGATCGCGCGTCGAAGCCGACGCCGTGGCACCGCTTTTGAAGTCGTATACGAAGCAAGATCCGCGCGTGTTGCTGCGCGACGAAGCGACGGAAGAAAATCTCGCCGCAATCTCGCGTCCCTCGGTGCTGCACCTGAGTACGCACGGATTTTATTTGCCCCTCGATCCACAGCTACCGATTCAACCGCTGGCCCGCACGGGCTTGGCACTCGCCGGGGCGAATGGACTAGGACTGCGCAAGACGACGAACGACGGCATTCTGACCGGTCTTGAGGCGGCCGATCTCGATCTTCAGGGGACTAAGCTCGTCGTCCTGAGCGCGTGCGAAACGGGCATCGGCCGCATCGTCAGCGGCGAAGGCGTCGACGGTCTCCGCAAAGCATTTCACCGCGCGGGAGCCGAGACGGTCCTCTCCACGCTCTGGTCCATCCCCGATCAGGAAACGGCGACGCTCGTCACGGAGTTTTTCCGTCGCTACACGTCGAACGTTTCGCCGGCCACGGCTTTGCGCGACGCGCAGCTGGCCGCGATCGTTGAGCGTCGTAAGAAGCACGGCGGCGCCCATCCGCTCTTCTGGGCCGCGTTCGTCACCACGTCTTCGGTCCCGCCGACGGAGCCGATCACCCCGTCGCCGGAAATGCCGGCGATCCAAGCGGTGCAACTCGGCGGCGCGCGGGTTGAGTCGTCTGACGGTGGTTGGAACCTGCACCAGACTGCGAGTTATTCGATCTGGCAGCCCGACGGCCGCTTGGTGCTGGTGGCGCGCGGCGAAGGGCACTCTGTGTTCAACCCCGCCACGCAAAAGCTGGAGAACATCGGCGGCGAAGTGTCGCCCCGGTCGCTCCGCAGCGCCGTCGGCGGCCAATGGCTCGCGCTCGACTTCCAAGCCGAGCGCGGCCTCAGTCATTATCAACTGCTCAGCCAATCTGTCGGCTCCAAGAAGATCGAAACGCCGTCGCTCGACATCACCGGCTTGGCATATCCCGCCGACGGCAAATCGGCCGTGATCCTCGACGCGACGGGGCACTTGCACGTCGTCGATCTCGCTGAGCAAACGGTGAAGAAGACGTTGCAAACGACGATCCATTCTGTAAACAATCGGCGCGGCGCCAATCATCGAGTTTCTCTTTCGGCCGACGGCTCGACCCTCGTCACCCTGGTCGGCGACATGAACAAGGACCAAGCGGTCGTCGTGATCGATGTGCCGGCCGATAAGGAAAAGGCGAGATTCTACCTGGGCGGCAAACAGGGTGCCGAAAGCAGTCACGGCTTCGAACTCACCCCCGACGGTCGCCAACTTGTCATCCTATCGCGGTTGAAGAGCAACGCGCCGGATCCGGCGACCGGTAAGTATCAGCCGTGGACGAAACTCCGTCTGCTGGATGCGATGAACGGGCAACCTGTGCGGCAATACCTAGTCCCCGAAGAAGCGTTGAGCGGTGGGCGGCCGGGGCGTAGCTCCAGCCTTACGCTGTCCGACCTTTCGCTGGCACCCGACGGCAAGTTCTTCCTCGTCTCGGCCGGCGATCCCCAACAAACCGACGAGATGGACGTCGTGCTTCGCTATCGGCTCGATCAACCGCAGCCCATCGGACTCGTTCGCGGTGAAGGCAAAACGGCCGTCGGCTCGATTTCGATTTCGGCCGACGGCAATTGGGCCGCGTTCTCACTACGCCGCGGCAATACCTACATTCGTGTGTTGCCGTTGCCGAGCATCAGCGACTTCGTGCGTCCCACGACGCCCGACGCCTCGGTCACGGTCGCCGCAACCATAGCTCCTGCGGTCCCGCCGATCCCGGCCGCTCAACCGAGCGCGACGAAGCCCCACCCGGGCGGGTTCTTCGACGTGCCGGGCGGAGCGCCGAAGATAGCGACGCCGCCGACGCCTCGCCCTTCCGCCACGCCGCCGGCTCCGAACGTCGCGACGCCGGCTCCTGCGAACGTGGTCATCGCTAGGCCAGCAGCCGTGGGAACGCCGCTATCGGTCGCCGCACCGGCCGCCGACGGATTGGTCCAAAAGATCCGGGATGGTTGGGTGATCGCCGTTCCCGCCGAGCATACGATTTGGCAACCCGACGGTCGCGCCGTCGTCTTCGGCCCCGCGGCGGAGGCTTATTTGTTCGATCCTGCTCGGCAATCCTTGCAGGTGCTCAAGTTGCCGCACGCGCCGGAGTTCGTTCGCTCGGCTGGCAGCAGCGGCGCGTGGCTGTCGTGGAACCGCAATTCCGAGTTGCTTCGTTTGTCGCTCAATGATGCCGTGCCTCCGGCGCTCCTCAGCGAATCGATCCAGACGTCGCTGCCGATCGCAGATCTCATCGATGCCGCGTGCACGGCCGACGGTAAGAGGTGCGCCCTGCTTGATCGCGAAGACCGCATGAAATTGATCGACCTCGCCACCGGTCGTGAATACCGTTCGTTCCGCCACTCTGCGCCCGGCAGCGGTATGCCCCCTGAACATCGGCAACTCACATTCTCACCCGACGGTGAGAAGCTGGCGTTCATCGGCAGCTCGGGCATGACGCGCGTCATGGAAAGCGACGCGGGGGGCCGAACGCTCCTCGGCTTCGGTAATACCGCGAAACCGAAACTCGTCGCGTTCACCGCCGATAGTCAAGCGGTTTTGGCGTCGTCCGCGAGCGGCATCGATCGTCGTAAGCTCGAACTCGGCGCGCGAGGAGAGCCGGTTTTTACGACTCGCGACGCCGCCGGTCTCGCCGTTTCGCCCGACGGCCGGCACGTGCTGATCTCGACCGCGCCGACGGCCGGCGGTGCTCACGTGCAACTCCGCCGGCTCGACGAACGTCAATCGACCGTCCGTATTTCGCAAATCAATGCCGTGCCGGTCGACATGAAGTTCTCAGCCGATGGAAAACTGGCGTCGCTCGCGATGGGCCCCCGCGGCCCCATCTACTTCCTCGCCGTTCCCCTGACCTGCCCCCCTTCAACGAGTCCGGAGGTCAGTCGTAGACTGACCTCCCATATCGAAAGGGAAGGTCATGGCGAAGAAGCGATTAGCTGTGGAGCAGGTCATTCAGAAGCTGCGAGAAGCGGAGTTGGAGTTGGCCCGCGGTCA
>CAMCTH010000495.1 GCA_945877965.1 Planctomicrobium piriforme
GTCGCGCCGGCCTGCCGCAAACGGGGCTCACCTCCGGCGGCTCATCCGTCGCCGTCACCGCCAGCACGCCGACGCCCCACACGACCCGCGACGGAAAGAAAGATTGATCGATGGCCGACTTGATTGCTCAAGGACCGCAGCCGCATCAGCGTTGGCGTCGGGTGTTGACCGCCGGCGAGCCTGTATTGGTCGGTCGCGATGCCGGTGCCTGGTCGGTCGCTTGGGATGAACGGATCTCGCGGCAACATGCCGAAGTCTGCTTGCGCGACGGTCGACTCACCGTCCGCAAACTCCCCAGCGGTCGAAACCCGATCTTCGTCGCCGGGCAGGAAAAGGACGACTTCACGCTCAGCTCGGGCGAACATTTCGTCATCGGCGAAACGATGTTCACGCTCCGCGAAGATCGCGTGCACGTCGAACGGCAAGTGCCGCAACCGCTCGAGGAGCAAACCTTCAGCCCGCAACTGCTGCGGCAAATCCAATATCGCCACGCCGATCAACGGCTCGAGGTGTTGAGCCGATTGCCGGAGGTGATTCGCGGCGCGATCGGCGACGACGAACTCTTCATTCGCTTGGTGAACTTGCTGTTGGCCGGCATTCCGCGAGCCGGCGTCGTCGCGCTGACGGCGGTCGAACACGATGCGGCGGGCGTCGAGCATGTCCGAATCCTGCATTGGGATCGTCGGCTGCACGTCGGCGGCGATTTCCAACCGAGTCGGCAACTCATTCAAGCCGCCGTTCGCCGCGGGCAAAGCGTGCTGCATGTCTGGAGTACCGGCGGCGGCGGATCCGGCGCGTACACGATGACGGAAGACGCCGACTGGGCGTTCTGCACGCCGCTTGTCGATGAAGCGTGCCCGGGCTGGGCGATCTACGTCGCGGGCCGATATCAAAGTGCGAGCGGGTTGAGCAACACGCCGAGCGATCCGACCGATTTGCGCGAAGACGTAAAATTCGGCGAACTCGTCGCGGCGATCCTCGCCGCCTTGCGACAGAGCGAACAGTTGCGACGGCGGCAAGCGGCCCTCAGTCGGTTCTTCGCGCCAGCCGTGTCGGCGGCGATGCACGGCGCCGATCCCGACGTGGTCCTCGCCCCGCGCGTGGCCGACGTCTGTGTTCTCTTCTGCGACTTGCGCGGGTTCTCGCACGCCGCCGAACGAAGCGCCGCCGACTTGCCGGGATTGCTCGAGCGCGTCAGCCGCGCGCTCGGCGTCGCCACGCATCATATTCTCGCGCAAGGGGGCGTCCTCGGTGACTTCCACGGCGACGCGGTGATGGGCTTTTGGGGTTGGCCGCTCGCGCAAGACGATGCTCCCGCGCGAGCCTGTCGCGCCGCGCTCGCCGTGCAGCGCGAGTTCCAAGCTGCTTCGCGCCGGGCCGACGATCCGCTCGCCGACTTCCGCGTCGGGATCGGTATCGCCGCGGGGCGCGCCGTCGCCGGACGGATCGGGACCGCGGATCAGGTGAAGGTCACCGTCTTCGGGCCGGTCGTCAATTTGGCCTCGCGACTTGAAGGGATGACGAAGCTGCTACACGCGCCGATTCTGCTCGACGAAGCGACGGCCGATTTCGTTCGCAAGCAGATGCCGAGCCACGAGGGACGCTGTCGCCGCACGGCCCGCGTTCGCCCGTACGGCGTCGACGGCGTGCTCGAAGTAAGCGAGTTGCTGCCGTCGGTCGCGGAGTTCCCGGACCTGACGGACGAACACTTGCGCGACTACGAACGGGCCTTGGAGCAATTCATCGCCGGTCGATGGTCCGACGCCTTGGAGTTGCTACACTTGGTGCCGGCCAAGGACCGCGTGAAGGATTTCCTCACCGTATTCATCGCCCAACACGGCCGCACGCCGCCCCGCGATTGGGACGGCGTCGTGACGTTGCAATCGAAGTAATTTGCGCCGTCGCGCTCAACATAGAAATTCAACAGCTGCGGATGAACATCCGCAGCTAATGTGAAAGCCAACACCATGAAAACCTTCCGCATCGCGCTCTATCCGGGCGACGGCATCGGTCCCGAGGTCATCGACGAAGCGGTCCGCGTGGTCGATGCCGTCGAAAAGCAGTCGGGCGATTTCCACTTGGAATACACGCGGTTGCCGTGGGGTTATGAATATTGGCGACAGACCGGCAAATGCGCGCCGGACGATCTGCTGACGGTGCTCCGTCCGTTCGATGCGATCTTGCTCGGGGCCGTCGGTTGGCCGGAAAAAATCGCCGATCATCTGACGCTCGCGCCGCTCGTGAAGATTCGCCAGTCGTTCGAGCAGTACGCCTGCATCCGCCCGGTCAAGCTGCCCGCCGGCGTGAAGAGCGTTCTGGCGAACAAGGGAGCGAAGGAGATCGACTTCGTCGTCTTGCGTGAGAACTCGGAAGGGGAGTACGTCGACTCCGGCAGTCGGTTCCACGTCGGTCAAGAAGATGAGTTCGCGCTGCAGACGGCGATCCATACACGTCGCGGCGTCGAACGGATCTTGCGGTTCGGCTTCGAGATCGCCCGCAAGCGTCGGTATCGGCTGACGATGGTGACCAAATCGAATGCGCAGCGTTACGCCTATGTGCTGTGGGACGAGATCCTCGAACAAATTCGCGGCGAGTATCCCGACGTCGAGAGCGACAAGCAGCATGCCGACGCGGTGGCGATGGATTTTGTGCGTCGGCCCGAGCGGTACGACGTCGTCGTCGCGTCGAACTTGTTCGGCGATATCCTGACCGATCTCGGCGGCATCCTCGGCGGCGGACTCGGCCTGGCTCCGAGTACGAACACGAACCCCGAGCGGAAGTATCCGTCGATGTTCGAGCCCGTGCACGGTTCGGCACCCGACATCGCTGGGAAGGGGATCGCGAACCCAATCGCCGCGATCCGCAGCGCGGCAATGATGCTCGATTGGCTCGGCCTCGCGGCCGCCGCGCAGACGATCGAGTCGGCCGTCGGGGCGGCGCTGTCGGCGGGGGCCGGCACTCCGGACCTGGGCGGGAAGTTGACTACCGCGCAACTGGCCGACGCCGTCATCGGCCAACTCGGCAAGTCGCGCTAAGCTGTTTGGTTCGAAGACGTTGCGTCACCGCATCAGCAAAGCCTCTTCGTCGCCGGAACGCGGTCGTGCAATTTTTCGGGCACCCCGCTCGTTAAGAGTACGAGCATCATGGAACCGCACGCCGACGCCGACCGCTTGACCCGCTGGGTGCGAGAGCACGGCGGAGCGGTGCGCGGGTTCCTTTTGGCTTCCCTGGGCGACGCACACGCCGCCGACGATCTGCTGCAAGAGACGTTCTATCGAGCCTGGTCCGCGCGAGCCCGCTATCGCGACGACGGCCGGGAGCGAGCGTACTTGCTGCGAATCGCCGATCGCGCGGCGACCGATCGCTTTCGGAAGAAACGCGAAAAGTTGCTCGACGACGACGCTTGGCGAACAGTCGAACCGGCGACCGACTTCGCCGAGCCCCCTGAACAACTGGAACGCGACGAACAAGCCCGCCGCCTCCACGCCGCTTTGAAACAACTGACGGAACCGCAACGACGGACGTTGCTGCTTCGCTACTTCGGCAACTTGGACTTCGCTGAAATCGGCGTGCAGTTGGACTTGCCGTTGAATACGGTGCTCAGCCACGGACGGCGCGGATTGCTGGCCTTGAAAAAATTTCTGCAGGAGATCTGAACGTGACCGCGAACGAGGGGCGTACCCCGCATGAGGACCGACGACCGACGACCGGCGAGCTGATCGATGCGGACATGACCGCGGCCGATGCAGCCGACTTGCGCGAAGCTTGGACGGCGCTCGATCAACTGCTCGGCCCGAACGCCGCCGCGCCGCTCGACGAAGTGACGACGGCCCGCGTGGTCCGCAAGGTCGTGCGCCGTACCGAACTGCGACGTCGCCGCCGCGCCGGTCTGCTGGTGCTCGCCGCCGCGGCGGCCTTGCTGCTGTTCATCGGCAAACCTCGCTTGCCGGAAAACGCAACGCAGGACCTCGCGCAGCAAAACACCGTAAATCAAAACCTCGCCCCGAACGTGGCGACTCCGAATGTCGCTGCTCCCGCGATCGCGCTCGCTTGGGAAGATCCCTGGGACCAAGAGTTGGCCGACGCGCAGGCCGAGGCTCGCGACGTCGAACTCAATTGGTCGCGCGACGACGATCGGCTCACGCATCTCAGCGAAAGCCTACAAGCCCTCGAGGCCGAGTGGAGCGCGAGCCCGCTGTAGTCGACGATTGTGTTCTTCATTCGCGCCTGACTCACCATCTGATTCTTGTCCGCATCGAATTGCCCATCCCCCTGTTTTGCGTCTGTAAGGAGTGTTGCGATGTTGCATAGCAAGCCCCATTGGATCTGGCCGGTAGCCTGCGTGCTGCTGGCGGT
>CAMCTH010000496.1 GCA_945877965.1 Planctomicrobium piriforme
ACTGAATTCGAAATGGCCACGGTGCGACCAAGCATGAAAACTCCCGGGCTCGAACGCGATGCGACCGCCCGACTCACCGCCGCTGCAAAACGTCCCATCGCCGTTGCCCAGTTATGCCAGAATCACTAACATCGCGCAATCGCCGTGGGCAATGCCCCCGACCCCGATGGCGACGACCATTAAGCCCGGCAGCCCCAAGAGCGCGAGCAACAAGTGAAATGCTTTTGGGAGGCCGAGCGAGAGTTTTCTGCAAAAGCCGGAGCCGAGCGTCAACGGAATGACGAGAATGAACACCGCAATCGAAAGCACTTGGGCCGCCGCCATCCAAGGCAGCATTCCCCGCGCGAATTCCGGCGTATACAGCAGCAACTCCGGAGCCAACGAATGATGCACGGCGTGGGCCGACTTCGCCGCAGAATATCCGCCGAGAAATCCGAGCATGAGTTGCAAGAATACAATCCAACCCAAACACCACAGAACGGCCGCTCCCAGGCTGGGCTGCGGCAGTGAATGAGCTACCGCCGACTCCGTCCCCACAGGCGTCGACGCCGCGGCTTCGGCAATCGCGAACTCCGTTCCGCAAAACGGGCAGGTGCTGGATTCGGTGACGCTAAATTGCTCAGCGCAAGCGGGACACGACATCGTAAGCGCAGAAACCGGATCGGCGTCGCTCATGAGAAGTTAATGCCTCTTGATTCGCAATTCAGATGTTTGCGCTCAGACAGCGCGCAAAACCCAGATCGGAGCGAGGCTTAAGATAGAGCGAAGCAGCGCGGCTTACAAGAAAATGCAATGTGTACTTTCCGAGGCAAGCGTCTTAATCGGCGCTACATCAGGAAGCTACCGCAAGCCGAATCCCTGTGCGACGGCGATTGGGTGCCGCTCGCTCGCTTGCCGCATCCATCCTGATTACGACCCCGACGCGAACGCGCTTTCTTGTGATTCGAGCCATTTGCGGCGCGAGGCGTACTTGAGCATGTATTCGGCGCGGGGATCGAACGCGCTGACGACCTCGCCTTGTTCGTTCGTCACGTTGCGTCCCCAACCGCCGCCGTTGGAAACCTTGTGGGCGAACGCGAGCCACTGGCGATCCGGGGCCGTGCCGAAGAACATCGACTGCTCCGGCTGGAAGTTGTCGAACAGAAACGTTCGCGACAGCGGCGAGGTGTGCAAGGCGAAGCAGATGAAGCAGACGCCGACCCAGCCGATCCAAGCCGCCATGATGCCGCCGCCGATCTGATCGAGCAGCGGATGGAATCGCACGCGATAAGGCGAGACGAGCAACGTCAGCTTCCGCAGCGCGGCGTAACTCAGGGCAAAGAGCACGCCGAGCGTGACGACGTCCCAGTTGTAGTCCATGAACGGCACGAGATCGGAGAGCATCCGCGTCAGCGGCTCGAAGTAGTTCGTCGCGATGAGCGCGGCCGTGACGGCGTTGAACAGCCCGAGCGTGTTGCTCCAGAGCCCGTCGCGAAACAGACAGGCGACGATCGTGAAGAGGATCAGAGCAAAGATCAGATTCAGATACATAACGATCCCGAGTTGGAGGGTCTACGTCGTCGCCGCGGCGGCGGCCGGCGTTCCTTCTTTGAGTACGCGCGCCAGTTCCGGGATCGACGTCACCCCTTTGACGACCAGCAGCAGCCCTTCGTCTTCCATCGTCTTCATGCCGGTCTTCCGCGCGATGGCGCGCACGGATTCAACCGTCGGCTCCTTGAGGAGCGACTGCCGAATGTGATCGTTGACCGTCATCAATTCCATCAGCCCCGTCACCCCGTGGTAGCCGAGTCCGTTGCAATCCGGGCAGATTTCCGGGCGATCGGGTCGCGGCGTCGGCGGGCGATAGAACGCCGGCACCTTCTCGGGCGGCAGGCCGAGTCGTTGCAGAATCTGCGGCGGCGCCGGGTACGCTTCTTTGCACTTCTCGCACAGCTTGCGAATCAACCGATGGGCCACGACTGCCGTGACGGCGACGGCGTACTTCTTGGCCGGTACCTTCGTCGTCAGCGGGCGGATGAGCGCCTCGGCCGCTTCCTTGGCGCGGACCATCGTGATGACCATCCGCTCTTCCTGCGCTTCGTCGCAGAGCAGCGTCAGCGTCTCGACATCGGTGTATTCCGGAACGACGAGGACGTCGGGGAATTGCCGCAGTACGCCGGGCAACTTCGTCATCGGCGTCTCTTGTTCGAGCGAGTCGTACGGCGTGATCGGCACGTTTTCGACTTCGATGTCTTTCGAGCGAATGTCTTCGATCGCCATCACGGTCCGCGTGAAGCGGTCGATCAAGGCGAGCGTTGCCGTGGTGAGAGTCGTCAGACCGCCGGTCGGCGGAGCCGCAAGGATGATGAGCCCCTTCGGCTGCTTCATCAACGCCTGCAGATCGTCTTGCAGTTTTTGACGCAGCCCCATGTCGGGCAGCCGACGCTTCCGGACGTTGGCGTCTTCGAATTGAATCAATACGCGTTCGCCGGACTTCGTCCCTTGGCTCGTTAGCTTCGCGGGCGACTTCGCCTTGGTCGTATCGTTGACCGCCAGGAACTGGCCGACCTGTCGGGCGCGACGCTCGTCGGCCTTCAAACCGCAGAGCAGCTTGAGCGATGCCAACAGCGGGTCGGCGAACTGCCGCGGCTGCGTTTCGGAATCGAGCCAGATGCCGTCGATGAGCAACTTGACCGAGGCGGCTTCTTGCGAGTAGTCGAGCATGATGCCCGACGCACGATTCTGCATCGCTTTGTAAATCAAGTTACGCGCCGGCGTGAAGCCGGGCGATTGGCGGGCCGCGATCTGGCGGACCTGTTCGTCTTGCTGGGTTGCAGCGCCGCGCGGCGTGAGCGTCAGCGGAACGGCGGCCCCTTCTTTCTCACGCGCCGTCTGCGGCGGCTTCAAGCCGACGCGACTGAGAATGGTACCGTAGAGAAACCGCAAATGCTCGGGAGTGAAAACCTTGTCGGCGTCGTGCATCGGCGCGTTCCGCTGCCGCACGTACCACGCCAACGGCGCGGCATAGGCGATGATCAGCAGGAAGAAGCTGAGCCAAAACCAGGGAATGACCCAGAGCAGCAAAAAGGCCGACGCGAACGAGGCGTAGAAGATCGTGTTGTAACGACGATAGTTGAGTTTGTGCCGCATCGCGTCGCGGCTGAGCCAATCGCCCGTGAAGGCCCAGAGCAGCAGCAGCGCGTACGAGCAGAAGATCTTCGGGATGCTGAAATAGAATCCCACGCCGCGGGGAAACTTCGGCGGATTGAACTGGCCGATCCAGTCGGGCCAGCCGGCCTGTTGCGCCGCAACGGGCGCGACGTCGCCGAGCCACACGAAGAGAAGCCCGCACAGAAAAACCGAAGCTCGCAGCATCACAGAATACCGGGTTGGGCGACTTGGATGCCTTTGAGCGCCATCTTCAGCGCATCGACGTTCGGCGCGACCTCGAAGGCCGTGGCGCGATCAATCAGGTCGCGATCGACCAGATCTTTGAGACTCATCGTGAAATCTTGCATGCCTTCCTTTTCGCACATTCGAATGGCGTCGGAGAGCTTCTCGTCCTTCTCTTCCAGAATCAGCTTCCGGACGATCGAGTTGAACGTCATCACCTCGACGGTCGGCACGCGGCCGACGCCCGGCTTGATCGACGGCAGCAACTTCTGCGCGACGATCGCCTTCATGTTCATCGCAATCGCGCTGCGCAGCGAAGCGTGCATCGCCTGTGGGAACAAGTCGAGAATACGACCGATCGTCGACGGCGCGCTCGAAGCGTGGATCGTTCCAAAGACCAAGTGCCCCGTTTCGGCGGCGTGAATGGCGGTGAGGAACGTCTCTTCGTCGCGCATTTCGCCGACGAGCATGATGTCGGGATCTTCGCGGACGGCGTGCTTCATGCCGACCTTGAAGTCGATCACGTCCATGCCGATCTCGCGCTGATTGATCAGGCTTTTATCTTCGGTGAAGATAAATTCGATCGGATCTTCGAGCGTGAGAATGTGCTTGCGATAGTTCTGGTTCACCCAGTTGAGCATGCTGGCGATCGTCGTACTCTTGCCCGAACCGGTGACGCCGGCGAGCAGCACCATGCCTTGGTGAAACTTGCAAAGGTCCACGAGCCCCGGCGGCAGGAACAGCCCTTCGAAGTTCGGGATGTTGCGGTTCACGCGCCGGGCGACCATGCCGACGTGCCCGAGCTGCTGCAGCAGGTTGACGCGGAAGCGCCACATCTCGCCGTCGACGTCGACTGTGTAGGCGAAGTCGGCCCCGCCGTCGCGGTCGAAAATGACTCGGTTGCGCTCCGACATCATTGGAAAGCAGAGGCGGACCATCTCTTCGTCTTCGATCGGACCGCGCTGCAGCGGACGC
>CAMCTH010000497.1 GCA_945877965.1 Planctomicrobium piriforme
GCTCGGCAGTCGGTCGACGAAGCAAAGCAGTTCCATACGCAGGTCTTGCCAATCTTGCGAAGCGAATGCTTCCGCTGTCATGGCGAGAAAGACCAAGGGGGCTTGCGGCTCGATACGCGCGCGTCGGCCCTTAAAGCCGGCGACTCCGAGCAGCCCGCCGTCGTCCCGGGCGATCCGGCCGCCAGCGAGTTGTTGCGTCGCGTTCGGCATGAAAGCGAGCACGAACGGATGCCGCCGACCGGCGCGGGCCTCAAACCGGCGCAGATCGCGATTCTCGAAGCCTGGATCAAGGCCGGCGCGAAATGGCCCGCGATGCCGCTGAGCCCCGAGCAATCGGCGGTTGCTGCCATCGTCGACGATGCGACCTTTTTGCGGCGTGCTTATCTCGACGCGGTCGGCGTGCCGCCGACGGAAGCCGAGGTCCGCGCGTTCCTCGCCGATCAAGCGAAAGACAAGCGAACGCAACTCACGAATCGCCTGCTCGGCGATCCGCGCTGGGCCGATAATTGGATGGGCTATTGGCAAGACGTTCTGGCCGAGAACCCGACGCTCATCAACGCCACGCTCAACAGCACCGGCCCGTTCCGCTGGTTTCTGTACGACGCCCTCCGCGACGACAAGCCGTTCGATCGTCTGGTGACGGAACTCATTATGATGCGCGGCAGTCAGCACGACGGCGGCAGCGCCGGCTTCGGCATGGCGGCGCAGAACGATGCTCCGCTGGCCGCGAAGGGGCACATCGTCGCGACGGCGTTTCTCGGCGTCGAGATGCAGTGCGCCCGCTGTCACGATTCGCCGTACCACAGCACGAAGCAGCGCGATCTCTACTCGCTGTCGGCCATGATGGCGCGGAAGCCGGTGACCGTGCCGAAAACGAGTTCCGTCCCGCCGGCTTTCTTCGAGAACAAAACCCGCGAGTCGTTGATTCGCGTCACGCTCAAGCCGAATGAAGTGATCGCAGCGGTTTGGCCCTTTGCCGAAGTGACCGGCGTGGCCGACGAAGAACTGCCTGCGACGCTGCTCGAAGACCCGACCGACTCACGCGAGCGTTTGGCCGCGCTCGTGACGGCTCCGCAGAACAAGCGGTTCTCGCAGGTCGTCGTCAATCGCATCTGGCGACGCTTGATGGGCGCCGGGATCGTCGAGCCAGCCCACGATTGGGAAGGACGCTCGGCGAGCCATCCGGAGTTGCTCGATTGGCTCGCCCGCGAGTTCACGGCCAACGATTACAGCGTCAAGCACGTCTCGCGCCTCATCATGAACTCACTCGCGTATCAGCGCGAGGCGGTGGGGAAGAATCTGACGGCCGAGGCGGAACTCCGCTTCTTCAACGCACCTGAGCGGCGAAGACTGTCGGCCGAGCAGGTGATCGATTCGTTTTACGCGGCGGCCGGGCAGCCGATCGAAGTCGAACAACTGACGCTCGATCCCGACGGTCGTCGTCCGGCGAGCAATCGCCAGTCTTTCGGATTTGCTCGCCGCGCTTGGATGTTGGTCAGCCTGTCGAACGAGCGCGATCGACCGAGCTTGACGTTGCCGCGCGCTTCGGTCGTCTCCGAGGCGCTAGAAACATTCGGTTGGTCGGCTGCTAGGCAGACGCCGCGAAGCGATCGCGAGACCGCCCCGAGCGTGCTGCAGCCGGGCGTGTTGGCCAATAGCCCGCTCTCGGTCTGGTTGACGCGGGCCTCTTCCGGCAGTCCGCTCGCTGAGTTGGCGGCAACGGCCGAGAGCCCGGAGCAAGTCGTCGATTCTGTCTTCTTGCGGTTCCTGAGTCGACAACCGACGAAGTCGGAGCGGGCGTTGTTCGTCAGCGCGCTGGCGGATGGATTTGAAGCACGCATGCTTGCTGCCGACGAAGTTCGCCCGCCGGAACCGCCGAAGCGATTGCCGCGCGTGACGTGGTCAAACCATCTCCGTTCCGAATCGAACGTCATTCAGCAAGAATGGGAACGTCGGGCTCGGCTCGGCCCGCCCGTCGATCCGCGACTCCGTCCGGAGTGGCGCGAGGCCTACGAAGATTTTGTGTGGAGCGTCGTCAACCTCCGCGAGTTTGTCTGGATGCCGTGACGCCGGCCGGTCGAAGTTGGATTCAGGTTCGTTCCGTTCCTTGTTGCATCGCACTCACCCACCGCAGAACATCGCTATGAATCGCCGCGACTTCTTGAACGCCGCCGCCGTTTCTGCCGTCACGCCGACTCTGTTGCGGGCGATGCCCGAAGGGACGCGAATCCGCGGCAAGGCCGAGCATGTGATTTCGATTTGGCTCGGCGGCGGCATGGGACAGATCGACACGTTCGATCCCAAGCGACGCGGCGACCCGAAGAAAAAAATCGCCGGCTCGTACTACGATTCGATTCCGACGGCCGTCCAGGGAGTGAGCCTCTGCGAGCATCTGAAGGCGTTGGCCCCGCGGATGGATCGTGTGACGGCGGTCCGGACTGTCAATCATGCGGTCATCGACGAGCATGCCGCGGCGACGAATTGGATGCACGTCGGTCGACCGGTGAGCGGCACGGTCGTCTATCCGTCGCTCGGTTCGATCATTGCGCACGAACGCGGCGCGGCAGCCGACGGGGCGCCGCCGTATGTGTTGATCGGCTACCCGAATTCCAGTCGCGGCCCCGGCTTTCTCGGCGCCCGCGATAGTTATCTCTATCTGACCGACACGGGGCGCGGCCCGGCCGGACTCTCGCGGCCCGAGGGAATCGACGGCGATCGGCAGTCGCGACGTGAACGGTTCTTAGCATCGCTCCGCGAACAGCAACGCAACGTCCCCGATCAACGTCTGCGCGATTACGACGCGGCGATCGATCAGAGTTTGAAACTGAGCGGCCCCGACTTCATGCGGAGTTTCCAACTCGAAGAAGAGAAGGCCGACCTCCGCAATCGCTACGGTGGCGAGTTCGGTCAGCGCTGCTTGCTGGCGCGAAGACTTTGCGAGAGCGGCGTGCGGTTCATCGAGGTCTCGCATAATTTGAATTTCTTGAACGGCGCGGGCTGGGACGTGCATAACAGCGGCATTCTGCAGCAGCATGCTTTGATTCAGGAACTCGACACGGCGATGGCGGCGCTGATCGACGATCTCGAAGCTCGCAAGATGCTCGACAAAACGCTGATCGTCGTCACCAGCGAGTTCGGTCGGCCGCCGGAGTTCGACAGCGGCGGCGGTCGGGGGCATCAAGGCTCGGCCTTCTCGTGCATCTTGGCCGGCGGCGGCTTGAAGCACTGCGGCGCCTACGGCGAGACCGACGAATTGGCGAAGAAGATCGTTCGCGATCCGGTGTCGGTCCCCGATTTCTTCGCCACGATTCACGCGGCGCTGGGCGTCGACTATGCGAAGTATCTCTACGATGGCGATCGTCCCGTGCCGGTGACCGACAACGGCAAGCCGATCGCAGCGCTGTTTGCGTAAGCCGGATTCATCCCAGGCGAAGCGACGGCGGCTCGGCGATTACGCTTGCGGCCGCTCTGCCAGGAGTCCGTGAAACAGTACGTCGAACAATTCTTCGCACTGTTGCGCGAGCGGCTTATCGCGTCCGGCAAAGTAGTTGATGAACATCGTGCCGAAGACGAATCGCGAGATCGCTTCTTGAATGTGCGTTACCGGCAGATCGCGTAAGACCCCTTCGCGGACCAGGCGTTCAAAGAGTGCGATCCATTTGTCGTTCTCTTTGCGGCGCGGGTCGAAGAACGTCGGCGGTTGCTTGCCTCGAAAGTGTGCTCGCTCTTGAATCAGAAGTTCGACCACCTCGGCATGCTCGTCGAAGAACGTGATGAACGCATAGACGCCGAGCCGCATTTGTTGCAATGGGTCGCAGGCTGCGTCGGCCGCCTGGTTCACTTCGCGGAGCATCCATTGCTTAGCATGCTCCACCGTCGCAAGAAATAGACCTTCCTTGCTGCCGAAGCGACGATAGACGGTCCCCTTGCCGACACCCGCTCGATCCGCGATCTCCTGCACGTCGGCGGCGGCAAACCCTTGCGAGGAAAAGATCGCGACGGCCGCCTGGAGAACGTCCTGAGTGCGTCGTGCCTGCACGGAGTCCCCGGAAGCCTCCGCCGACTCCATTCCCGGGAGGACGCAAGCATCCGGCGCAGCGACTGCGGGTGTTCGAGCGCGAAGGTGGGGGTCGGGTTTAGCAGGCATGGAATTGTCCTCGGTCAGCGACCGCAGTCGGCCCCAAGATGAATGGCGACTTTAAGCCGGTAACGCCGCGGGTACGTGCCCCCGTCGCAGTCCCACGACGCCCAGCCCACCAAGAGTAAACAATCCGAGGGGGTTGTTGCATAGGGAGTTACGACAAATCGGCCGGTTTAGGTTCCCCTCCGAACTGGCGTGGG
>CAMCTH010000498.1 GCA_945877965.1 Planctomicrobium piriforme
GCGTCGTGATCAACAGTGTTTGGTTTTGGATCGTCCAGGTCAACTCTTCCTGCTGCAGGAGGGCGTTAAGAGCCGACTCCAGCGTGATGTCTTTCAGGGAAAGAGTGATCGGCGTCTCATGGCTTTTTCCCTTCGCTTTGAGTTGCGCCACGTCGATCTCGATGTTGATTTTATGCCGCAACTCCAGATCGGTCACGACGTCGCCGAGTTGCGTATCGAGATACTGGATCTCGGTCGTCGAGCTGAGCGCCTGTTCGAGTTCGGCGTCGTCGTCGATCGCGATGCCCGCCGATTTTTCATCGCTGTGGGCGACGAGTGACGTGAACAAAACCAAGGCTGCGGCGAATGGAAGCAAGCGAGACATGGGAGACCTCCCCGGGCGAAAGAAGTGATGCCGAGCAATGTGAAAGAAGTGAGGTGTCGGCGGTCTTGATTCTATGGCTTGGCCGATGGAAATCGCAACGTTTTCCATTTGATATCATTTGCAATTGCGGCCCGTTCGACCACGGCGAGAATGAATGCCGCCCCGTTGCGCGGGCGATTTGTCATCCAAGGCGACCTATGCCCCGTTACCAATTGTTAGCGATCGACATCGACGGCACGCTCGTCAACAGTCGCGATGAACTGACGCCCGTGGTTCGCGATGCGTTGCGGCGTGCGGCCGTCGCCGGCGTGCGGTTGGTGCTGGCGACCGGCCGACGCTACAGTCGCGCCCTGCCGCTCGTCGAACCATTGGGGATTGAAGCTCCGATCGTCTCCGCGGCCGGCGCACTCATCAAAGATGCCCTCGATCATCGGACGCTTCATCAAGCGAACTTCGAGCGTGCCGACTTAGTGCAGGCCTTGTCGGTCGTCGCAGCCCACGGTTGCGATGCCGTTCTTTACACCGATTCCTATGCCGAGGGCTTCGACTTCTACTGCCCGACGCTCTCCGTCGCCGAGCCGACGTTGGCCGAGTACTACGAACTGAACCCCGATTGTGCCCGAGTGCAGTCCGACCTCATGGCCAATCCTCCGCCGGGCATCTTCGGCGGCTTCGCGATGGGGACGCGCGAGCGGATGCTCGAACTCCATGCGGCCTTGCAAGCCGCTGTGCCGGGGAAGTTGTACACGCACGTGCTGCGGAGTCCGAAGTACCGCGGTTTCATGTGCGAGCTCGCGCCGGCCGGCGCGACCAAATGGAGCGGCATCCGTCGACTGGCCGATGATTGGAACATTCCGAATGAAGCGATCTGCGCCGTCGGCGACGACGTGAACGATCTGCCGATGGTGATCGAAGCCGGCCTCGGCGTCGCGATGGGCAACGCCGTCGAAGAGCTAAAGCAAGCCGCCGATCGCATCGCCCCCGACCATGACGCCGACGGCCTGGCCGAAGTCGTCCGCTGGATTCTGGACGAAGAGTAGATTCACCACGGAGGCACGGAGGACACGGAGCAGAGAAACGTCCACAGATTTCGCAGATTACACAGATGAAGAGGAGAGAGGCAGAATTCAGATCCGCATTCTTATCTGCGAAATCTGTGAAATCTGCGGATGTCTTCCGTCTCCGCGTCCTCCGTGCCTTCGTGGTCAAACCTCTCCGATTTGCTTGCCGCTTCGTGCCGGTTCCGATAGCGTAACGGTATGAAACCTCTTGCGATATTTCTGGCTGTGTTGTGGGGAATCGTGGTCTCGGCGGCGACGTTGGCTCAAGCCGCTCCGCCGGATGAAAAGCCGGCTGATAAAACCGCCGAAAAACCCGGCCCGCTCGTCGAGGCGCGCCGGCTCTTCTTGTCGGGCAACTATGCCGAGGCGCAAGATGCGTACGTAGCGGCGGCCAAGGCCGATCCAATTGCCGCCGTCGTCGGACAGGTTCGTTGTCTGACGGCGACCGGCAAGCGCGAAGAGGCCGAGGTGCTGTTGATGACCGCCCTGGCCGACGAACCGAAGTCGGCGGCGTTGCACGCCGAGTCGGCGCAGCAGGCTTTCGATCGCGGCGACTATGCAAACGCCGAGCAGCATGTGGCGGCTGCTCTCGCGTTCGACGTGAAATGTCGCCTCGCGCGCTGGATTCAAGCTGAACTGTTCCGCGTGCAAGGCAAGCTCGACGAGGCCGGCAAGGCGTATCGCTGGTTTGTCGACGACTACAACGCGACCGAGCAGTTCGACGAGCCCGACGATCTCTACCTCATCGGTCTCGGCGCGGCGCAGTTCGCCCGCTGGAATCGGCTCAGCGATCAGTTTGGCTTCTTGGTGAACGACTTGTTGCCGTCGGCGCTGGAGTTGGACAAACAATACTGGCCCGCCAAGCTCGCGTCGGGCCGACTGTTTCTCGAAAAGTACAACGAGCCCGAGGCGGGCCGCGATCTGAAAGCCGCGCTCACGCTCAACCCGCAGTCGGCCGAGGTCCACACCGCCCTCGCCGAGTTGTCTCTGCAGAACTACAACCTCGAAGCGGCGAAGAAGTCGCTCGCCCGCGCGCTCGAGATTCATCCCGGCTATGTTCCCGCGCTGCTTGCGACGGCCGACGCTCACCTGATGAATTTCGAGACGCACGAAGCGATCGCCGTGCTCGAGCAGGCTCAGAAAGTTAACCCGGTCGATGAAGCGACGCTCGGTCGCTTGGCGGCAGCCTATGCCGTCGTCGACGGTTGGACCGATGCCGCCGCGCAATCAACGCGGTTCAAGAAAATCGTCGACGACGCCAATGCCCGCAACCCGCACGCGGGCGAGTTCTATCTGGCCTTGGCCCGCACGTTCGATCACACCCGCCGCTTCCCCGCGGCCGCGCAGTATTACCGCACCGCCACGGAAAAAATGCCGCAGCTGACGACGACTCGCGGCGAACTCGGCCTGATGCTGATGCGGCTCGGCGAAGAGGTCGAAGCCAAGAAACTGCTCGACGAATCGTTCGAGATCGACCCGTTCAACGTCCGCGTCAGCAACATGCGCAAGGTGCTCGACGTGCTAAGCGAGTACGCGATCTTGGAAACGAAACATTTCGTTATCAAGTTCGATCGCGTGCAGGACGAGATTCTGGCTCGCTACGCCGCGAAGTACTTAGAAGAAGAGGTCTACCCGGAGTTGACGAAGCTCTACGGTTTCGAGCCTGAGGGGAAATCGCTGTTCGAAATCTTCAATCGCTCGCGGAACACGAACGGCCACGGTTGGTTCAGCGCCCGCATGGTCGGCCTGCCGTACGTCGGCACGGTCGGAGCGTGCGCCGGGAAGATGGTCGCGCTCGCTTCGCCGAACGACATGCCCCAGAAATTCAATTGGGCCCGCGTGCTGAAGCACGAGTTCGTGCATGTGCTCAACTTGCAGCAGTCGCGGTTCAACATTCCGCATTGGTACACCGAGGCGCTGGCCGTCGAAAGCGAAGGGGGCCAACGTCCGGCGGAATGGAATCAACTGCTGGCTGAGCGCGTTCCGAAAGGCGAGCTGTTTAATCTCGACACGATCAATCTCGGCTTCGTCCGGCCGAAGACGAGCCTCAACTGGCAGATGGCCTACTGCCAGGCGCAGCTCTACGCGCAGTACATGGTCAAGACCTACGGCGACGACGCGTTGGCCAAGATGTTGGCCGCTTATCGCGATAACCTGACGACGAAGGAGGCGCTGCGGCGTTGTTTCAACGTCGAGCAGGCGACGTTCGAGCGCGGTTATTTGGTTTTCGTGAGAAACATCGCGAAGGACTTGTCGACGGCGAGCCCGACCGATGAAATAGCCTTCTCGCAGTTGATGCGTCAGCATCGCGAAAAGCCGGACGATCCGGAGGCTGCGTCGCAATTGGCGGCCGTCTACCTGCAACAAGAAAAGTACCCCGAGGCGCGCAAGCTGATCGACGTCGTGCTCGCAAAATCACCGCAGCATCCGCGCGCCAACTACGTACGGGCTCGGCTGCATCTCGTCGTCGGCGAAGAGTCCGAGGCAGTCGCGCGACTCGACGATTCGCTCGATCGCGAGAAGCCCGACGCCGCGGCACTGACGTTGCTGGCGTCGCTCAAGTTCAAACTCGGCGAGGCGGCCGCCGCCGAAGAACTCTACGCCTTGGGGCACAAAAAATTCCCGCACGATCCGAAGTGGGGCAAAGCGCTGGCGAAGATTTATCTGGTGACGAAGAACGAGCCGAAGCTGGCCGAGTCGCTCGAATCGCTGGCCCGCGCCGACGCCGACGATCTGGTCGTTCGCAAGAAGCTGGCCGCGATGGCGCTGGATCGCGAGGACTATGCCCAAGCCCGGCATTGGGCGACCGAAGCGATCTACTGCGACGTGCTCGACGCGACGGCGCATCGAGTGTTGGCCGAGGCGTTCATGAAGTTAGAGAAACCGGCCGAGGCAATGGCGGAGTACGAGACGC
>CAMCTH010000499.1 GCA_945877965.1 Planctomicrobium piriforme
CCCGAGAGTCCGTGGGCCGAGAGTGCCCGGAAGCGGTTGGGGCTCGCCGACCCGGCGGTGACGGTCTGACGGCGGGCGAACGTCGGAATCGGGCTGAATCGCGAGAGTTTCGCGTCATGGCGCGAGCGAGAGCCGGGGCGTCGACCCCCTGCGCAGGTCGGCAAGCCGGTCGCGCAGACCCCCCACTCGTCTATACAGTGCGAGATTGATCGAATACTCTACCCGTTCGGGCAGCCTCTGTGCCCGACGGCGGGCGGACTTCGTCCCCGTACCAGAGACCGCGGCGAATGAGTCGCCGCCGAACAAGGGCCACCGCGCGCTGCGGAACACGGCGCGAGCACGATGGATCAAGTTCTCTATCAGTACGAGCTCAATCACACGACGTGGGTCTATCTCTCGTCGCTGCTGATGATCGCCGTGTTCTTCAAGTTCAATCGCGTTTGGAGCTTGCGCAATCTCGATTTGTTGGCGCTCATCGCCTTCGCGCCGGGTCTGCTGCTGACGGCGCATCCGGATGGCAAGCTGCAGTCGTTCGGCTATATCTGGCTCTTCTGCGTGACCGGCGTGTTTCTGATCCGCGTGCTGCTCGACCCGCTGATGGTCCGGCGACCGTTGTTGGAGCCGAACCTGACACCGGGCGGACTGACGTTCCTGGCGGTTTCGTTGTTGTTGTTCCTGATGGTCAACGTGCTGACCTATCGGCCCGACGAACGCGATCTGATGACGGCCCGCGACGTGGCGCGCGCCGTGTCGGCCGAGCCACTCGGTTCGGCAGCGAACGGCGCTGCGACGAAGCAGGAACTCGATCTGCAAAACCGCCCCGGTTTCTTTTTGATGATGTGGCTGCCGAGCATCTCGACCGCCGCGCTGATGGAAGTGCAAGAACAACCGACCGACGTCGCGAGCCGACAGCAGCCGCAGATCGTGGCGGCTCGTGCGGCGGCGATCCTTTCGCATTGGGCCGTCGTCATCGGGTTGGTGCTCATCGGCGTGCGGCACTTCGACAACGTTCGGGCCGGCGTGTCGGCGGCGACCCTCTATCTACTCTTGCCATACACCGCGCAAATGACCGGCCGCGTCGATCATGCGATCCCGGCGGCGCTGTTGGTCTGGGCGATTGCGTCGTACAAATTCCCGCTGCTGTCGGGTGTGTTGATCGGCCTGGCCTCGGGCGTCATCTACTATCCGATCTTCCTGCTGCCGCTTTGGTGCGGATTCTACTGGCATCGCGGTATGGTTCGCTTCCTCGTCGGCGTGATCTTGGTGTGGGCCGCGATGATCGGCACCTCCGCTTTGTTGCTACACGACACGACGGCTTTCTGGACCAGTTTGAAAGCGATGTTCGGTTGGTCGAACATCACGGCCGCCACGACCGACGCAGGCTTCTGGGCCTTCAGCGAGCAAACGGCGCCGTATCGCATCCCGGTGATGGTCACGTTCTTCGTGCTGAGCCTGGGCTTCGCGCTTTGGCCGACGCAGAAGAACCTCGGGACGCTAATCAGCTGCTCGACGGCCATCATGCTCGCCACGCAGTTCTGGCACCTCGATCGGGGCGGCATCTACATGGCGTGGTACTTGCCGCTGTTGCTGCTGACGATGTTCCGCCCGAACTTGGAAGACCGCGTGGCGGTAAGTTCGCTCGGCATCGATTGGTTCACGCGCCGCGGTTTGCTGCGCAAGAAGAACGCAGCGTAGAATGCTAGTGCATCGCGTGCGGGTCGATGCCGACGGCGACGATGCTGCACGCGACGATCGTGTTCAGGCCGCGAGCTTGCGCTTGCTCGATCAACTCCGGGCTCTCGGCTCCGGGGTTCAGCCAAAGTTCATCGCACCCGATGGCGGCGATCTCGTCGAGCATGGCGAGACCCAGAGTCGGCGGCACGTAGAGCGTGATCCGATTCAACGGCCGCACCGGCACGTCGCTCAGCTTCACATAGGCCGGCAACCCCTCGATCTCGCCGCCGCGCGGGTTGATCGGGAAGACGCGAAAGCCGCTTTGCACATGCGCCCGCACCGAGCGATTGCCGAACTTGCTGCGATCGTTCGAGGCGCCGACGACGGCGACGGTCGGACGGGTATCGGTCGTGGGATCGGCCATGATCGTAGTCCACGCAGAGAGAGGTGAGGCGGCGACGTCGCGGCAGCGTTAGCTGCGGCGAGCGTCGGCGAATTGGTTCTTCTTCACCCCGGCATGCCACTGCCGCCAGGCTTCGACGTTGAACTGATAGTTGATGCTGCCGCCGACGAGCGTGATCAAAGCGTCGAGCACCTGTTGATTGTTCAACTCGTTTTGGATGATCTTCGTGCTCGAACCCATGTTGATCCCGGAGCCGTTGGGGCTATTCATCGCCGAGATGCCGCCGCCGCTGTTGCCGGTGGTGACGGCATACTTGTGCTTCGTTACCAGCGCGTCGATCAGCGGCGCGATCGCCCGCTTGTCTTTGAAGCGGAGCAACGCGAAGGCCGAACGATTGACGGCGACGTTGTCTTTGCTTTGCAGTTGCTGGATGAAGTAGTTGACGATCGCCGCTTGCGGCTTTTCGACGAGCAGGTCGAGGCTGATCGCGCGAACGTCGGGACTCGGATCAAGCAGCGATCGGTCGGCGATTGAGATCAACGCCTCGTACGTGCCGATCCGACCGAGTGCCCGCACGTACATGACGCGCACGGCATCCACCTTCTCTTCGTTCAGCAGTTGTTGCAGCGCCGCGTAGGCCGCGGGCTCGGAGATCGCCGCGATGTTCGTGCGGGCCGTGCTCTCTTTGTCGCCGCCGAGCCAGCTTCGCCACCGCTTCAGGTTGGCGGTCCATTCCAATCGCGACCGGGTCTGTTCGGCGCGGCGATCGAGGATCTCGATCTCCTGCGGATAGAGCCACTCGCCGTTGTGCTGGATCTTGCCCATCGACGACAAATGCTGTTCGCGCGTTCGCCACTGGCCGCCGATCTTGGCAAAGCCGAGGACCGAGCGAGCGTCGCGCTGATTAGGATCGAGTTCGAGCACTCGTTCGAGATGCTGCTTGCGGATCTCGGTGAGCTTCTGTTCCTGGCACCACTGCGCCAGGGCCAAGTGTCCGGCGACCGTGTCGGGATGCTGATGTCGAACGATTTCGTACTCCAACTCGGCCGGCGACTTCTTGACGACCTGCTTCACCGATTCCTTCGCGAGCGTCAGCGTCGCGCCGGCCGACGAGCGGACGACGTACTTCGTTTGCGGCTTCTCATCGACGTTGAGCCACTGACCGTCGATCCGACCACCGTCGTTCAACACAAAAGTCTCGGCCTGCAGCGCCGAGCAACTCAGCATCGCCGCGAGCAGGCAGAGCCGACCGGTTCGCAGTTTCATAAGAGACCGCACGCAGTGGAGGCGGATTGGGAAGTGACAAGCGAACTACCGCTGGGCCCGATGCGGCGGCGAGCAAATCGCCAAACGAATCGGCTATTGATAGTATATCGTCCGATCCGTAGCGCTTCGAAACAGGATGGGATGCCTTGGACCGACGTCGGTCTGCCGCGATCTCGCCCTCCCGGGAACCCAGCCCGATGAGCCAGTCGACCGCCGAACATCGTGCCTCGTCGCCGCAAAGCATTGCTTGTGCGGTAGTTACCGTCAGCGATACGCGGACCCCGGAGACCGACACGGGGGGCCGTGCCGTCGTCGAGCACCTCGAACGGGCCGGGCACGCGGTCGTCGCCCGGGCGCTAATTCCGGACGATCCCGAGCGGATGACGGCTTTGCTGAGCGAGTATCTGGCCCGGGCCGAGATCGACGCCGTACTGCTCACCGGGGGCACGGGGATCAGCAGTCGCGACCAAACGTTCGAGACCGTCTCTTCGCTGCTGACGAAGCCGCTCCCCGGCTACGGCGAGTTGTTTCGGATGCTCAGCTTTCAGCAAGTCGGGGCCGCGGCGATGCTCAGTCGGGCCGTCGGCGGGTTGGCGGGCAGGACCGTCGTGCTGACGATGCCCGGCTCGCCCAACGCCGTGAAGTTGGCGATGGAGCAACTCATTGTTCCCGAGTTGGCTCATCTGGTGCGCGAAGCCCGCCGATAGACGCCGATAGCGGATCGCGTTGCGCCGGGATGCGCTGCTGCGCCGAGGACGACGTTGCCGCCGGCGATGCCGGCAACTCGCTCGGCTGGAACCGGCGGCCCGATTTCGCTATCGTTCGTCTCCCTGCGCCGGCCGGATGCCGCGCGCTGCGGTGGTTCCGTACGCTCGTTCTCATCAGCCCATGGAGGGGCCGGTGTTTCGCCGCTTTCGACTGCTGATGCCGATCCTCGCCGTCGTCGGCGGCTACTTCTTTTTACAGAAGTACAAGATCGACGGCCTCGACATTCT
>CAMCTH010000500.1 GCA_945877965.1 Planctomicrobium piriforme
AGCTCGCGGCGAGCCGTCAATTGCATCGCCGCCGCCTCGCGGCGGCGACGATGCAGCGCGAGCAGCTGCTGCTTGTTCTGCACGTGCTGGAAGGCGGCATCGAGTTGGTGCAGAATCTCGTGCTCGATTTGCCGCAGTCGGGCCGTCTCCATCGCCAGCGCCGACTCCGCACGCGCCATCAACGCCCGATCATTACGCCGACCCAACGGTTGGCGATAGACGAAGCCGGTCGTCCAATCGTGATAGCTCCCCGAGCCGACGTTCGACCACGCTTGGTCGAAGTTATCGTCGAGTCCGCTCATGGCATAGGCCGCCACGGCCGACAGGTCGGGCAGCAAGCCGTTGCGACGGCGAGCGAGTTCCGTCTCGGCCGCAAGGACGGCGGCCTGCTGGGCGGCAAATTCCGGTCGATTCTGCGCCTCGCCCGACGCGTAGTTCCAATCAAGTTCCAACGGCGCATCGGCCGGCGGCGTCGCGGGAATCAACGGCCGTGGGTCGCTGGGGGGAATGCCCATCACGCGCCGGAGCTGACGCTGGGCATCGACCAAGCGATTCTCCGCCTCGGCCCGCGCGATGAGAAACGCCTCGTGCTGCTCTTCGGCCTGCGCGACGTTCGGCAGCGAACCTTCGCCGAGATTCAGCAGGCCCCGCTCACGCTCGACCGTCTCGGCCGATTGCCGCGCGGCGAGATCGCGAACTTCGAAATCTTGAAAAGCAGCGTAGATGTCCCAGTAGGCGTAGTCGGCATCGCGCAGAATCTGGTTTACCGTCGCCAGGAACGAGTACCACGATTGATCATGATTCGCCCGCGCGATCTGCATCGGGGCCGTCGTCGCCGCCGCACCGCGACCGCGAAACAGCGGTTGCTCCAACTGCAGATTCAACGTCGATGCATACGCCGGGTTAACGAACACAAAATCGCCCGCCGGGGCGTAGTTGATATAGGTCTGTCCGAGTCCGACTTGCACTTCGGCCCCCGTGACGAACAGCTTTTCGAAGTAGAGCTGATTGAGTCCGTTCTGCGGTTGCCAGAACGTCGTGTTCAGCACGGGGATGTCGTTACCCAACGCTTCAATCTGCGTCGAGACCTGACGTTTATAGTGCCCGCCGTTCATCGCCAGGTTGAAGACCGGGTCGAAGACGCTCGCTTCGGAATCGATCAGCGCGGCGTTTACTTGCGGCACCATGCCGAGCACGGCAATGTCTTTGTTGTTCCGCAGCGCCATGGCGCGAACGTCGTCGGGCGTGATCGTGCCGTGAGCCAAGAACGCGCCGAACTGCGCCGTCGGCGGCGGAGGGACTTGTTGTGCCGTATTGAACTGCTGCGGACCTGGAACCAGAGTGTTCATTCCCGGTCCGGCGGCAGGCGTCGGCGGCAGATGATCAAAGCTCGGCACGACCGGCGGCGTGGGGACCGCGGGTGCGACGACCGGCGCAGTCGGCGGCGGCGGAGCCGCTTGGGTTGCCAACATCGGGGCAGGGGAGAACGTCGGGACTTGCGGCCACGCCGCGACCGCTTCGAACGGCACGGTTATCGCCGCCGATGATGTCGCCGTCGCAGGTTGAACTTCTGCATCGGGGAACGCGAGTCCGCGTGCACCGGGCGGCGCCGCCGTCACCGAGTACATCGCCCGTTCCGCAACCGCCGGTCGATCGATCTCTCCGAAGTCGGCCGGACCGCGACGCAATACGATCTGATCCGGCATCTCGGGCTCAATCGCAACGACCTCCGCGGCAGGCATGACAATCGGTTTCGGCGTGGCAGCAATGGCCAAGCGCGGCCGAGCGATCGCCTTCTTCTTCTCCATTCGAACGGGCGTCGCATTCCACGCGCGCCATTCAATTTCGAGCCGAAGAACCAACGCGTCACGCTGCCAAACGACGATCGGCAACGCCGCGATCAATAGGGCTGTGCAGCCCCAGATCACAACGCGCTTCGTGCGTGTCGTCGTCGTCAGGTTTCGGTTCGTCATCACGGTCGCGGCGCAATCCTAGCACATAGCGGGTCTACAGACTCGCTACGTTTATCGACCATGCCGATTCGGAAACTCAGGCAAAATGTAACGGTTGTAACGCCTTATGCCGTCGCTGCCGGCTACGACTAAAAGGTTGAATCACACCACATTACGGCCGCGTAATCTCCCGAACCCGAACTGGCGGATACCTGCCGTCCTGACTTACGCAATTGACCTAAGCTATTAGCAGCATGGGTCGTCGTGCGCGCATTGGTTGCGTTGCACGATGCCCCTGTTGCTAGCGACTTGGTTCACCTGCCGTTTCACCACGGCGGGCTCGGACCGGGTCTGGCTTGCTATTGAATTGGCCGGCGTGGAGCGTTGATGTTCATCATATTGCTACTACTCGGAACGACCTACCTCGCGACGACGGCCGCGCTGCGCGGACCGCGCGCCGCGGCGACGTCGACCTTCGTGCTGACGCTGGCGCTGCCGTGTTGGGTCTACTTCGAGTCGGGCGCTCTGCGGATCGACATTCGCACGGCTCTCGCCTTGGTCGGGCTGGGCTGCGTGCTGCTGCATCCGCTCTCGCAGTTCTCATTTCGGCCGATCCTCGCCGACCTGCTCCTCGTGACGCTCGTCGTCGTGCAGATCGTTGCGGATTGCCTCACGACCGACGTCACGCCGGCGGTGGCCGTCGATATCGCCATCCAATGGATCGTCCCCTACGCGCTCGGGCGGATTGCCGTTCGTTCCGCAGAGGATGTGCGTCGGCTCATGCCCGGAATGGTCGTCGTCTGCATGTCGCTGTCGTTGTGGTCGGCCGTGGAATCGATTACCCGCATCAATCCCATCGGCTCGCTCGTCGGGCACGTCGGATCGATACAGGGGATGCAGGACTTACGCTGGGGACTTCGGCGCGCCGAAGGTCCGCTTACGCATCCGATTTTCTTTGGGCTGCTGCTCGTCATGCTGCTGCCGTTCGCCATGCAAGCCGCCCGTATGGCGCGCAACGGCACGGGTCCGCGGTGGTGGACTTGGACGCCGTGGTGCATTGCGGGCGGCACGCTGTTCAGCATGTCGCGCGGTCCTCAGATGGGGATCGGCATCACGCTGCTGACCATGTTCGTCGTGCTTTCCTCACGCTGGCGCGCGGCGGTACTGCTGCCCGTCACGCTCCTCGTCGCGCTCGGGCTCACAGCCGGTCACGCCATCCTCGACGTCTTCCACAGTTGGTCGGGCGAAACGGACCATCGTTTGATTCTGATGAAGGGGGAACTCGTGCCGTACACCGGCACGACGCACCGTCTACTGCAGGTCGAAGTCTATGCCGATGCCGTGGCTGAGGCCGGCTGGCTTGGTTTCGGCTCCGCGCCGTTGCGCGCCGGCGAAACCAAAATCCCGCATGTGGAAGAACATCTGCGGCAGATGTTCTCTTCGATCGACAATCACTACTTGCAGTTCGCCCTCCAAGTCGGATACCTCGGCCTCGGCACGTTCGTGTTGTTCTGCTTCTTCGGCATTGCGTACGCGGCCTCGTGTACGAACGTCGAACAGGGTGAGTTTCGGCTGCTGTTCGCCGGAATCACCGGTTCTTTGGTTGCACTCACCTTGTTGATGGCGAGCGTTTGGCTCGCCGGAGACTACCGGTTCGCACTGCTTGCGCTCGTTGGCTTTGCCGGGGGAGCCAAGCTCTCGTTGCGGCAAGCGACGACCGAGATCGCAGCGCCGCCGCTGACGGTTCCGGCGCTTCGTTTGTCGCCCGGACACTCGCTGCTTTCGACTACCCCTTGATGTCAGTTTGGTTGAAAACATGATGACCTCGTTCGTCAATCAAAATCCGATCGTCGGTTTCCTGCTGCGGTGTCGCTACGGGCTCGTCGCCGTCGCTATCCTGTCGGCCGTCGGTGCCTATGCCGCCGCCGACAAGTTCAGCTCCAAGTCTTGGAGTTGCACGGCGACGCTGCTCTACAACCGCTCAGTCTTGGGCGAGCCGCACTATCGGCAACCCGAAGCAGCGTCGATCGTCAGCTTGTTCAAATCACGAGCCGCGTTGGAAAAGATTGCCCGCGAGTTCAACTTGCCGGCGGCATTGAAACCGCTGGCCGATTCCATCCAAGCCGAAATCCTGTTCAACTCGAACACGATTCAGCTCACGCTCCGCGGGTCCGATCTGCAGCAGACGCAAGCGATCCTCGATCGCTTGGTGCAAGTGGTGATCGAACAGGCGGCTCAGTTGCGCCGCGAGGCCTTATCGAACATCGTGGCCGACCGTCGCAAGAATCTCGCCGCGGCGAAGGCCCAAGCCGAAGCGGCCCTGGCGGCCCTCGATCGTTTCCATGCCGCACAGCGGATCGTCCTCGATGTGCCGAGCGATCTC
>CAMCTH010000501.1 GCA_945877965.1 Planctomicrobium piriforme
GAAAACAGCGAGCCGAATTGGGATATGAAGATCAAGAGCCTCTGGTTCACACCGCTCGAAGGCGAGAAGCTGAAAGCAGGGCGCGCCGTGCTCGGCGGAGTCGCGTGGAACGACGGTCGTGCGCGTATCGATGCGGTCGAAGTTTCAAACGACGGCGGCCGCCGCTGGCAGCGGGCCGAGTTAGATCGCCCGGCAGGCCGATACGCGTGGCATTCGTTCCAAATCGAAACGACGCTTGAACCCGGCAAACAGACGTGGCTCTGCCGCGCCGTCGATACGCTCGGCCGCACGCAACCGCTCGACGGCTCGATCGGATGGAACCCGGCGGGATACGGCTGGAATGGCGTCCACGCGGTCTCGATTGTCGTGGAGTAGTCGTCCGTGCAACTTAGCGCGTGATGATCTCGCCGGTCAGCACTGCTTCGAAGTCGCGGCCTTTGATCCGCTTGAGCGTGTTCACGTCGTCGTCGTTCCACTTCGGGTTCGGCGCGCCGCTCACAAACCAATCGCCGCCGTTGTCGGCCAAGATCAGGCCGTATTTCTTCAGCGCGCGAATGACGACTTTCATCTGCGGCGAGAAGCCCGCGTCGTCGAAGTCGGCGCGGAGCCGCATTCGCAGCCCCATCGGCGGCAAGTTCGGGTCGTTCGAGCGGCTCGCAAAGTGCGTCGCCGGCAAGATGTAGCCGCGCTGCGTCTTCTTGCAAGTGAAGCGGAGCGCGTGGCGAATCTCGCCTTGTTCGACGACCTCCTCATAGCGCACCAAGCCGGGAAGGATCGGCAGGCCCGCCGCATCGGCCGATGTCCAACCGCGCGGACGCAGTTGGTTCGAAGAGAGATCGAAGATCGCTCCCGAGCCCCCTTCCCAACCGTCGGCCGTCTTGAACGCGCGGAAGACTTCGTACAGCTTCTTGTTCGCGGGATCGACGATCAGGATATGTCGATCACCCTCCGATTGCGGGCCCCCTTCGATCGGCGCGTCGTCGGGAATCGGATACGGCCCCGGATCGCTTTCGTCGGCGTAGCGAAACTTGATCGGCACTTTCGGTTGCGTGGCGGGAACGACGACGAAGGGGATGCCGTTCGGCGCTCCGCGATACGTCGTACCGAAGTCGGGATGCAGTTGTTTGTCGACGCCGATCGATTCGACGAACTGCTTGGAGTTCGGATGCACCGGCAGTGCGTCGATCGGTTGATTCCAAGCGTTGTCGGCCGGAAAGATCGCGACGTCGCCGTGCTCTGACTTCAGCACCGGCCCGGTCCCCGGCTCCGCGGCGGTGACAAACGTCACCGACAGCGCCGACGACACGATCACGCCGATAAAATTAAATCGCGACATGCTTCGCTCCAAGGAATGCGTGAACGCTGCGGATGCGACGATTATCCTAAGACGCGATCGGCGGCGATGCGACAACCAATCTTGTTCCGCGCCGGCGGTCGATTCATAATCAGTAGTCGTCTGCATCTCCCCGCCCCGCCCTCCTGCCCGCCTTATCGACCATGCTCTCGATCCATGCCCGCGGTCCGCGCTTGTGCGATGGTCTGACGCGTCGCGAGTGGATGCGCATCGGCAGCCTAGGGCTCGGCGGACTCACGCTGCCCGATCTGTTACGGTCGCGCGCGAATGCGAGTCCCGTCAAGCAAGGTTCGTTCGGCAAAGCCAAATCGGTCATCGTCATTTGGCTCACCGGCGGGGCGCCGCAGCATGAAACGTGGGACCCGAAGCCCGAGGCTCCCGCCGAAGTCCGCGGTGCGTTCGGCACGATCGCATCGAAGACGCCGGGATTGAACGTCGGCGAGTTGATGCCGCTCACGGCGAAGCTGACCGACAAGATCGCCGTCTTGCGGACACTCTCGACCGGCGACAACGCCCACTCGTCGAGCGGTTACCAGATGTTAACCGGCGTGCCGCACATTCCGCTCAGTCTGGAAAACGCCAAGCCGCAGAAGCCGAACGATGCGCCGTCGCTCAACGCGCTGGTCCGCGCACTCCGACCGAGCGACGCGGGCTTGCCGCCGGCCGTCACGTTGCCGCGGCACCTTGCGAACGTCGGCGACATGGTGTGGCCCGGCCAAGGAGGAGGCTTTCTCGGACGCAAGTTCGATCCGTGGCAACTGACGTGCGATCCAGCCGACGCGAAGTTCACCGTCCCCGGCTGCGAGCTTCCCGAGGACCTCACGCAGTTGCGGCTCGACAGGCGCTTGTCGTTCTTGAGTCAAATCAATCAGAAGCTCGACTCCGTCGAGCGCGAAGAATCGCTGCGACGTTACGGGCAACAATCGGAGCAAGCGATCGAATTGCTCGCCGGCGGCAAGGCGCGGACGGCGTTTCATTTGTCAGAAGAATCGACGGCGACCCGCGATCGTTACGGCCGGACGTCGTTCGGACAGAGCGTGTTGCTCGCGCGGCGACTCGTCGAGGCCGGCACGTCGTTAGTACAAATCAATTGGCCGCGCATCGAAGGAAAAGAAAACCTCGGCGGCTGGGACACGCATAAGCAGCACAATGCCAGCCTGAAAGGTTGGCTGATGCCGATCATGGATCAAACCTACTCGGCCCTGATCGAAGACCTCTCGGATCGTGGCCTGTTGGATGAGACGCTCGTCTGCTGGATGAGCGAGTTCGGCCACACGCCGAAGTTCAACGGCAACGCCGGCCGCGATCACTGGGGCAAGGTCTTTTCAATCGCCCTGGCCGGCGGCGGCGTGCAAGGGGGCGTCGTGCACGGCAAGACCGATCGTATGGCAGCCGAGGCGACGAGCGACGTCGTTCGCCCGGCCGACTACTTGGCGACAATCTTTCACTGCCTGGGTTACGAGCCCGAGACAATGGTTAAAGACCAACAGAATCGACCGATCCCGATCAGCCGGGGCCGCGTGGTTCACGAAGTTCTGGGTTAACGCCTGTTACTCGCCGCAGGCGTCGCTCAGTTCGCGCAAGTAGTTGAGCGCAAACTCGACGTCGCACGTCGGCACGCCGAGCGAGCAGCCGTGGCGATCGCACTCGGCCAGTTGCTGCAAATCTTCGAACCACTCCGACTCTTCGAGTCGTCGACGCGAACGACTGCCGAGCGTGTCGTCGCGATAAGCATGGGCGGCGTCGAGATGTTCGATCAGCCACGCGGTTCTTTCGGTCACGAACGGTTCGAGTTCTTCCAGGCCGGCTTGAATCGGATGGTGAGGGTCGACGGCGCGGCCGACTTCGTGCAACAGTGCCGCCGCCAGAAACTCTTCGTCGTAGGGCAATACTTCCCGCGCCAGATCGAACACTCGCAGGCTATGAGACAATAGATCTTCGCGACGTCCCGCGCGTGCATAGCGCGTGAGATGTTCCAGCGGTTGCAACAATCCGGCGTACGCGAGAAAGCGATCAATGTCTTCGGCTTGCGGCAGCAACAAGCGATCGTCGCAGTTGTTGCGAACCCAGTCGAGCTTCGCGATCTCGGAGCGAATCTCGCGTTGCGTCGGCACCGCCTTCCGCGAGCAGAACCCGCCGGCGACGCGCTGCACCGCTTGCTGCGTCGCCTTCTGGAAGGAGATCTGGTTGTCGAACATCAACCGAGCCGCTTCGAAAGCCAATCGTTGCCGCAACTTGGCGTACGACATGGTGCAAGCCTCAGGGTGGCGATGTGAGGAGAAATCGGCCGCGGCACGATCTCTCACTACTTGCATTATACGTATCGACGGGCCCCGCGCAGAAGGCGAGTATTTCGCGGTTTTGAGGGCCGCCTCACTGCGACATCGTTTCGAGAAGTGTGAGTAATTCTTGAGGAACTTGCTTGCGCCCCGTGGTCGCTTGTTCGAAAGGGGTCAGAACCAAGCGGCCTCCGATCTCGCCGGCCATCGCACCGGTCGCCCCATCCAGGAGTTGGGTGACTGCGAACTCGCCGGTCCGCGTCGCGAGTAAGCGATCGGCCACGGCAGGCGATCCCCCTCGCAGAACGTGCCCGAGGTTGACGACCCGCGTCGAGAAAGGGCAGTTCAACTGGTCCAGCTCCGCCTTCAGCGGGACCGCGCCGCCGCTTTCGTCTCCTTCGGCCACGACGACGATGACTGACTTCTTGCCGCGGCTTTTGAGTTGGCACAAGTGCTCATGAATCTGCTGCAAATCGGTCGTCGTCTCGGGAACGACGGCGATCTCGGCCGCGCCGGCGAGCGCCGTGTAGAGCGCGATGTAGCCGCTGTGGCGTCCCATTACCTCGACGATGAAGGCCCGCTCGTGGCTCTCGGCCGTATCGCGAAGCTTATCAATCGCAGCGACGGCCGTTTCGACCGCCGTGTGAAAGCCGATGGTGAAGTCGGTGCCGATCAGATCGTTGTCGATCGTTCCCGGCG
>CAMCTH010000502.1 GCA_945877965.1 Planctomicrobium piriforme
TCGGCAAGTGTTTGTACGACGGCGAAACGGTCGTCGACAAAATTCTTGCCCACCGTGATCAGCCGATCCCGTCGCTCCGCGTGGTTCGCCCCGACGTGTCGCCGCAACTCGATGCGCTTTTCACGCGGATGGTGGCGAAGCGGCCCGAAGATCGCCCTGCGATGGCGGAGGTCGCGGCCGCGCTGAAGGCCCCGCAACCGCAACCCGCTGCGCACGTGGCCCCGCGTGCGCCGACCGTCGTTCCGACAGCGCGGTCCATGCCTCCGGCGGCGATTTCGATTGCTCAAGTCGCTGCGCCGCTGCCGCCGCGCAACGAGCCGTCGGACTCGCTATTCGTTCCGCCTGCGATGACGACGCCCGGCTCGACGATCGGCGGCGCGATCTTGCCCGGCGGTTCCACAATCGGCGTCGGTCCGAGCGTCGCCGGCGGTCCGACGACAAAGGGTCCCGCGATCGGCAGCGTCGGCGCGAACCGCACGCGTCGTCCGCCCCCAGCACCGAAAAAGATAAGTCCCGTCGTGTTGTACGGCGCTGCGGTCGGGGCGATCGTCGTGATGGCGCTCGTCGTTTGGATGATGCTCGGCGGCGAAGAGGAGCGCAAGCCGACGCCGACGCCCGTTGCTTTGGCTCCTAAGGCCGTCGCTCCGTTGCTGCCTGCGTCGACCGTTCCGAAGGCCTTGCCGCCGGCCGCAACGCGCCCGACGCATTCGCCCGATAGTCTGTTCGCCTTGCCCCCTTCGACGCCCAATCCCTTTCCGACCGTCAGCCTGCCGGGACCGGCTGGCACGACCGTCGTCGCTCCGCCGCCGCCGATTCGCGAATCGTTGCCGACGAATCCGTTCACGCTTCCCGCCTCGTCGACCTCGTCGGAGCCCCCTCCAGGACCGCCGCGGGCGAACGCGCCGTTCGATGCTGTGCAAGCCAAGGAGTTTCAAAAGAGTTGGGCCGAGTTCGTCGGCATGCCGGTCGAGTCGGCGAATTCGTTGGCGATGAAGATGGTGCTGATCCCGCCCGGTGCGTTCTTGATGGGGAGTTCGCCGGAGGCGATCGAGGTGTTCGTCGCAGAGTTAAAAACGCGCAACGCGAATCCGACGCACGCGCGGCTGATTCGCAATGAAGGGCCGCTGCATCCGGTGATGCTCACCAAGCCGTTCTTGTGCGGAGCGACCGAAGTGACGATCGGGCAGTACGCAAAGTTCGTCGCGGCGACCGGTTACGTGACGCAACACGAGCGGCAACTCGCGCTGCCGGGCGTAAAAATCATGTCGTATAATCGCGGCACTTGGAAAGAGCCCGGCTACGCGGCGACTGCGGAAGACGCCGTCTCGCTGATCACTTGGTACGACGCGGCCGAGTTTTGCAATTGGCTCAGCAAGCAAGAGTCGCTGCGGCCTGCGTTCATCAATCCGCAGCAGCCGGGACGGCACATCGACTTCCAGGCCGACGGTTATCGCTTGCTGACGGAAGCGGAATGGGAGTTCGCATGTCGGGCGGGTACGACGACGCGTTACTCATTCGGCGACGATGAGAATCTCGTCGGTCAATACGCGTGGCTGCACGCCAACACCATGAACCCGGTGAACCCCGTCGGCAAGAAACTGCCGAACCCGTTCGGTTTGTTCGACATGCACGGCAACAACGGCGAGTGGGTGTGCGACTTTCATCGGCCTTATCAGGGGGCGGAGGTCGATCCGCAGGTCGACGGCGTGAGCGAAACGTCGGTCGTCCGCAGTCGGAACATGGACTCAACCGGCAGCGACTGCCGCAGCGCGAATCGTCGCGGCCAGACGTCGGGCGTGGCGCACTACACGACGGGTTTCCGCATCGCTCGCATTCTTGAGCCGGTTGCGGCAAAAAAGCCGTAGCCCAACGACCTGCTCGCCCTGCGGCGGCAGTTCGGTTCAGCCCCGGCGGGGGTGGGCGACGTTAAGAATTCTTGATCGTCGCGGCGGATGCTTTCGAGGCGCTTTTCGCCTGGGTACGATGGTGGGCTATGAGCACACCCACCGCTACGCCCGTCGATTCGTTCATTCAACAGCTGCAGGCCTCGGGACTTGTTCCGCCCGACAAGCTCGCTGCGCTCATTCCGCCTGCGGCCGCGCCGCTGGATGCGGAGTCGCTGACGACGCAACTCGTCGAGCGCGGGCTGCTCACCAAGTTTCAATCGCAGCAAGTGGCGGCCGGCAAAGCCAAATCGCTCGTGATCGGCAGCTATGTGATGCTCGATCGACTGAGCGGCGGAGGGGGGCTGCTCTTCAAGGCGCAACATCGCCGGATGAAGCGGGTCGTGATGATCAAACCGTTGCCGCCGAGCCTGATGAAGTCGTCGGCCGAGCGCGTGCAAGCGGAAGTGGAAACGGCGGCGCAGATCGCGCATCCGAATCTCGTCGCCGTGCAAGACCTCGACGAGGTCGGCGGCGCGCATTTCTTGGTCACCGAGTTCGTCGACGGGGTCGATCTCGCCGCGCTCATGCAACAGCAAGGGAAGCTGCCGATCGCGACGGCCTGTGCATACGTCGCTCAAGCGGCGGCCGGCTTGGCGCAGGCGCAGACGCAAGGTCTCACGCATCGCGATCTGAAGGCGGAGTGCTTGTTCGTCGATCGGGCCGGCGTCGTCAAAGTGTTCGGCCTCGGTATCGCATCGGCCGCCGCCGGCGATGCTCCGAACGACGTCGCGGCCCTCGGGCGTGTGCTGTATCGCTTGCTTGTCGGCACGGAACTTCCCGCCGGAACCGGTGCCGCGCCGTCGCTGTCCGCCGTGCGGGCCGACATTCCTGCTGCGCTCGATCTGTATTGGTCGCGGATCGTGAACCCGACGCCGAGCGAACGTCCGGCGATGGCGGAGTTGGCTGCGGCGTTGAAGTCGCTCGACACACTGCCGCAACCTGCGGCATCCGCCGAGCCTGAGGGAGAAATGTTCCCGGAGTTGTTCGCCGAAGCGGAAGACGAAGCTGCGACGGTCATGACGGACGGTCCGATTGCCGATTTGCTCCCGCCGCCGACCGCCGCCGCCGCGCCGACGCCGAGTTTCGCACCGCCGGCGGACGCCGACTCGCCGTTCGGGGTGAGTGCGCCGAGCCCGTTTGTCGTTGAAGCACCGGTGTCGAGTTTCGCGACTCCGCCGGTTGCCGCCGCTCCGATTGCACCGCCTCCGGCGCAGGGGCCTTTGTTTGAAGCGCCGACGATCGGCTTTCCGACGACGCAGGAGTTCACGTTGAACGTCGCTTTGCCGACGCCGGTTGCTCCGGCCACCGCCGCGCCGCTGCCACCGTCTCCGGCCGCGTCGGAGTTTTCATTCCATCTCGACCCCGTCGCTCCGGTCGTCAACGTCGCAGCGAGTCCCGCATCGGCGCCGGCCTTTGCCCCGGCTGCGGTGCAAGCCATGGAGGAGCCGGCCGGCTTCGCAATGGGGTTCGACGCACCGGTCAGCGTTGCAACTCCCGGCTTCGTCGCCGATGGCGGTACGACGACCGGATCGAAACCGACGGCCGCGCGGAAGCCGTTGAAGAAGGCGAAGCCGATCGCGTTGCCGTTTAATCTCCAACTCGATCCGAAGTTTTTGGAACCGAAGTATCTGGCCGGCGCCGGAGGGGGCGTCATCGTCCTCCTCGTCTTGTTGGTGTGGGCGGTAGCGGGAGGCAAGCAAGAGAAACTCCCGGTGCTTCCTGTGCAGCAGATCGTCGTCAAAAAGCCGGCCCCCGTCGTCGTGCCGACCGGCATGTTCCAACTGCCGTCGTCCGATTCGTTGAACACCGTGCAACCCTCGGCCGCACCCCGACCGGCTGCGGCGCCGACGAAGCCTGCCGGTCGTCCTTCGGATCAACTCGACACGATTTTCGGGGTTCCGAACACGACGCCGGCGAAGAAGCCGTAGTAAATAAGCGCCGTATTCGGACGCTTGCTAATTCTTGTGGGGTTGGGCCGCGCTGCGTACAATCCGTAGTTCGGTTTCCTCTGGCCCTGCCGTCTTAGTGAGTAGGTCGTTCATGAACGTCTTGATCGTCGGTAACGGCGGGCGCGAGCACGCGCTTGCCTGGAAGATAAAGCAGAGCCCTCGCGCCAAGCGGATCTTTATCGCCCCGGGCAATGCCGGTACCGGCACGGTCGGCGAGAACGTCGACATCGCGGCGACCGACTTTCCGAAGTTGATCAAGTTCGCCAAA
The DNA here is from genome assembly GCA_945877965.1 of Planctomicrobium piriforme. Taxonomy (GTDB): domain Bacteria; phylum Planctomycetota; class Planctomycetia; order Pirellulales; family PNKZ01; genus CAMCTH01. The sequence goes on from CAMCTH010000502.1 coordinate 4,164, forward strand.
GAGAATTCCGTCGGACTCACGATCGTCGGGCCCGAAGTGCCGCTGGTGATGGGGATCGTCGACGAGTTCACCGCCGCCGGGCTGAAAATCTTCGGCCCCTCCAAGGCCGCCGCCGAACTCGAAGGGAGCAAGGTCTTCTGCAAGGACCTGCTCCGCAACGCCGACG
>CAMCTH010000503.1 GCA_945877965.1 Planctomicrobium piriforme
TGCCGACCACAGACACAACTCATACCCGCGTGAGACGGTAATCAATTACTTTTATCTATGTCTACGAAGCCGCACGCCGACAACACGATCATCACCTTCGAACAACACAACCTGCTCGAGACGCAACGCTATCCCGGCTCCAGCGGGGCGTTCGCTTGGCTGCTGTCGGGCATCACATTGGCGACCAAGATCATCGCCGCGAAGGTCCGTCGCGCGGGGCTCAGCGACGTTATGGGCGAGGCCGGCGCGGTGAACGTGCAGGGCGAAAACCAACAGAAGCTCGACGTTTTCTCGAACAACGTACTGTTGCATTATCTCGGCCTCCGCGAGAGCATCGGCATCTTGGCTTCCGAAGAAAACGAAACGCCGCTGGTGCTCAAGCAAGAGGCTGAAGCCAAGTACATTGTCGTCTTCGACCCGCTCGATGGCTCTTCGAACATCGACGTCAACGCTCCGGTCGGGACGACGTTTTCAATTCTCCGCCGCCCGCACGACGTCGGCGATCGTCACGACCAGAACGACTTGTTGCAGTCGGGTCGGCACCAGATTGCGGCCGGCTATGTCCTCTACGGCAGCAGCACGATGTTGGTCTACAGCGCCGGGGCCGGCGTGCACGGCTTCACGCTCGATCCAGCCATTGGTGCGTATGTGCTGAGTCACGAGAACATCCGGATGCCGACGCAAGGCAAGTGGTACTCGGTGAACGAAGCCCACATCGAATCGTTCCCGCCGACGTATCGCAACTACGTCGAAGGACTCCGCCGCGGCGAGTGCGGCAGCAAACGTTATGCCTCGCGCTACATCGGCGCGATGGTCGCCGACGTCCATCGGATGCTGCTCAAAGGAGGCGTGTTCCTCTATCCGCCGACGATCGACAACCCGGCCGGCAAGCTGCGATTGATGTACGAAGCGAACCCGATCGCGTACTTGGTCGAACATGCGGGAGGCCGCGCGATGTGCGGCGATCAACGAATCCTCGACATTCGCCCCGAGAGCATCCACCAACGAACGGCCATGATCTGCGGCGGCCCGATGGAGATGGATTTTTACGAGAAGTGCCTGGGAGCGGGACGCTGAAGCAACGGAGCTGCGTAGCGCCGCAATAAGCGTCGGAGCGAGATCTTCAGGAGGGCGAAGCTCCCGCTCAACCGTCCAGCAATCGAACTGCACCATACTTCTCGTGAGTCGCGGTTCGGCAGGAGCCTCGCCCTCTCGCAAGAAGCTTACAGCTTCAGCAGCGAGACGCTTACTTGCAGCAGGCGGTCGTCGAGCATGACGGCGTCGGGGTCGTCGTGTTCGAACGTTACGCAGAGGAATTCGAGTCCCTTGGCGTACGCCATGCGATAGCCGCTGCCGACGATGACCGACGGGACTGTGATATGCGGGAAAGCCCAGGTCGTGTCGGCCAAAACCGACTTGATGCCGCCGACGATGATGTTCGTGATCTCGCCGACGCCGTCGACCACCTGAGCCGTCAGCGTCTGTTGCTGATCTTGCAGCAAACCGTTGACCGCGCGGATTGCCAAGCGCTCGGCCATGTTGACCGTCACGAAGCCCGACACCTTGCCGTGCACGCCGATCAGACCGCTGATGCGTCCCGGATCGCTCGACGGCACCGTTGAAACGCCGACGCAACGAGCCCGACACTCGCACATGATGAGGGCATTGCCGACGGCGGTGCAAATCGCCTTGTAGAGCGGCCCGTCCGTCAGCGACGCGATGTTCGAGGGCGAAACGGTAGCGGCCGTCATCGGCAGGTTCCTAACCAAGAGTAAAGCAGACCCACGGTACGCTTATTGATGTCTGCGCAAGGAATGAAGGCGTGGCGCCCAACGGAAGCCACGGACCTCCGGCTTCGCGTTGCTTCGCCGGGCTCATTCGATCTGCGGTCATGAATAACTCTAGGTTCCCACTACGGCACCGCTCCGTTTCCGAACGACGGATTACCACCTCGCGCAGCCCGACCGACGCGGAGAACCTGCGGCTTCATCAGGAATCGGGAACGTAAACACGCCTGACGGTCGCTTTATGCCGATTGTGCCGCAAGCAGTTTGGCGAGACGGTGTGAACTATTGCGTCGGGCTCGGCGGAGTCGTGCCGGTCGGGGTGGCGCCCGGGGCCGGAGCGGGGGCCGGCACGGCGGCAGGCAGGGGTGGAATCACGACGCCGCCGATACACCTCGCCGGGCCGCCGCTGCGCATCGATCCCAGGGCGCCGATGATCAAGTCTCCGTTATCGCCGCCCACGAGCGTGCCGCTGCCGGACCCGCCGCCGCCGTAGCAGAAGCTTTCATAACGATCCTTGGGATCAAGCCCCGTCGGCGTCAGCTTCATGTACGTCACCGAAATATTGTTCAAATACAAACCGGTGCGATAGAACAACCGGCCGACGGCGTAACCGGTTTTCGCTTCAATGTGAATCGTGTTCTTCCCCGGCGTCCCCAGGATCGAGCCGAGCGCCTTGCCTTTCGTCGTGATGTAGATCGGACGAATTGCCGTGATGTAGGGTGTGTTGATGAAAAGATCGTAGGAGATGTCGAAGCCGATCAGCACGCCGCCGTTGGGCGGGACTTCGCGATACTGCACGTCGTTGCCTCGCGGGTCACCGCCGACGTCGGTCGCTTTGCCGGCGGCGATCGACTGGCGAATATACTCGGCCAACTCGCTATTGAGCGCCGGCTGGCGATAGTTGCCGTCGCTCGGAATCGTCGCCGACGGCTGCTTGCTCGTCAGCGCGTAGTCGGGTTTAGCCTGCGTTATCGGTGATCCCGGAGTGACCGGCCGCGCGGTGACGGTGGTGATGATATCCAGGTCGCCGATTAGTTCGACACCTCCGCGCGAACCGATCACGACGATAATTCCAATCGAGAACTCGTCCATCTCGTTCGATGAGCTTCGATAGCCGCGTCCCGAGACTTCACTGCCGAAGCGTCCAAGATCGCGGCTGTTGGAGAGCAAGCCGGTCTGACCGAGCGGACGACCGGAAGCGCGCAGCATCTGAATCGCTCCGTATTCACCGCTCGTAGAAAAGCGCGACAGGGCGTAGTCGGACGGCGCTTCAATATGAAACGTTTTCGGCGTCGGCTTGCCGATCCAATTGCCCGGCTCCTTACCTTTGCGCGAGCGAAAGATCGGGCGAATCGCGTTGATGAGGTCGATATTGCCGTCGGAAACTAAAGAGACGTCGAGACCGATCAGCAAAGCCCCGTCGGGAGGAACGACGCTGACCGGGTTACCGCTGCGGCTGACCGTCGGCACGTCGATCTTCGTGTTGGCAATTGCATCCTTGATCAGGTCGGCGGTGGCATCAGGAAGCGGCGGATGATTCTGCTCGGGGTCGCTCGTCGGATCCGTCGATCCGCCTCTCGGCCCGGGTGCGCCTCCCGGATTGGGCGTCGGCGGCGAAGGACTCGAAACGACGCTGCTCGCTGTCGAGGCCATCGCGGCCTTCACGTCGCGGTCGATTCCTTCTCCTTTGCAATGCAAACATGGAAACGAACCGGTGCCGCGGCAGATGGGGCAGGGGGCCTTCACGTTGTTGCCGCGGATTCGGACGTTCATCACGCCGTTGACGCAGCCGCCGTTGAGGCACTTCGTCATGCCGGCCCCTTTGCAGCCGAGGCAGCTTTTGTCTTCGAGCGCGCCCGCGATCTCCGTCGTCGCCGCGCCGTCGCGTTTGCGAACCCAGACGAGCACCGTTGCGGGGCTCACCTTTTGGTCGACGCCCGGCCAATCGATCGTTGCACTCGCCGGCGGCTTCGCGCGAAAGCCGGGGAGCGACTTCTGAATGAACGGCATCAGCTCGGCCGTCGGGATGCCGCCGCCGTAGCGACTCGCGGTGTTCACGCCGATGCAATGGACCGCCACGACGTTCCCTTTGGCGTCGCAGACCGGCCCGCCGCTGTTGCCGCCGTTCGTCACGGCATCGTACAGATACAAGTTGTCGAGCGCCGGGCTCGGCAAGCCCGAGATCACGCCTCGCGTCGCTTTGAGCGACGCTCCGAGTTCGAACATTTCCGGGTAGCCGAGCACCATGATGTCGGACCCGCGGCGGCAAGGCGTGGGATCGATCGTCACCGGATTGCTGAACTGGGTTTCGACGCGCAAGATCGCCAGGTCGGGCTTCTGCGACACGGCGACGACCGTCGCTTTGTACGTGTTCGTGCGGCTCGTGTTACCGAGTTGAATCTCGAACGACGTGCCGCCGTCGACGACGTGCGCGTTCGTGACGATGTGATTCGCGTCGATCGCGAAGCCGGTCCCACCGCCGACTACCGGACCGTCGTTCGACGGCGGCGGCACGCCGTCGGCCCTTTGCGTCGTCTTG
>CAMCTH010000504.1 GCA_945877965.1 Planctomicrobium piriforme
CCGCGCGGCGACTTCGCGGGCGGCCTGCAGATATTTTTCTAACTGCTCAGGACTGACGAACAGCACGTCGCCCGTGTTGGTGAATCCTTCACCGCCGCCGTTGTCTTTGACGAATGTCCGCGCAAGGCGAAGATCGAGGCTCGTCAGATCGCGGAGCGTGTTGTCGTACTCGGTGTTCGTCAGACGGCGGAGCGTGACGCGGCCCGGATCGCCTGCGTTAGCGCGAGCTACACGATCGAGCGCGCCGTCGATCCAGCCGAGCAGCAAAGTACGATCGGCCGACGAGATTTTTTCGCCTGACTTCGGCGGCATCTCCCCGTTCGCAACGACCCGCTGAACTTTTTCCCAGAGACGATGGTCGACCAGCGCGTCGGACTCTTGTGCAAACGAAGAGAGATCCAACTCCGCATCCGGCGCCGTCGCACCGTGACAATCCCAACACACGCGCTCCAACACTCCCTTAGCTTGCTGCCAAGTAGGCTCGGAATAGGCCGGCGCGGAACAAAGTGAGATCGAACAGAGACTCGCGACGAACGGCAAGAGTCGACGGTTGAACATGTGGGTTCGACAAGGATCGATAACGGCAGCAAGAACGCCAGGAAGATGAGCGCGACGGTCGACCGATTTGCAGTTCTAGCGGCCGCAATTCGAATGAAAATCGTCGCGAGGTGCAGAACCTTAAACTACATCAAATACCGGCAAGCAGCAATCGTTTGAGCGAACAGCCACATTCACGGTGCCAGGGATTTCTGGCAAAAACCTCGACAAATCCTCTCGGCTCAAAGTGAATTCTTCTTTCGCATCGCGGGTTTCAATGCGGCGCTCTCATCCTCTTCGCATGAAGCCGCATCGCTTATTGTGCGTCATACTCTCGTCATGGCTCGAGGCCTTTTGTAGGAGTTCTGCTCTGATACAAATAACAACTATGAAAACGATCTGTTTCGCATTCATCGACCGTCTAAAGCTCTGCGGCGGTGCGTGTGAATAGAATCGGCCGCCCTTGACCCCTGAAGGTCGGAGGACGGCCGACGTCGATTACAGCACCCGAACGGATGCGCCGAGTAATCGGCGACGTCCGGAAAGAGGCTACTCGTTCAGCACGAGGAATGTCACTACCCGTCAGTCGTTCGGACGTGCTTGGACGTTAATTCGTTTTGCGAGTTGAGTCAGCTTTTTGTCGGCGGCTCCCTCTTCATCAAGCGTCTGCTGCAATATTGTTGCCGCGGTACGATGCCCTAAGAGTCGCGCGTACGTGCGAACGCAGCCGTAACCGGCCATCTCGTAATGTTCAACGCGTTGTGCGGCGGCGATAAGACCCGCGTCTTTCACCCCCGGTTCCGCGACCTCGGAGATCCATTCATCGGCTTCGCTAATGAGTCCTTCCATGGCGTGGCAGGTCTTTCGCGACGGCTTGATTGCCAGTTCGGTAAAGACCTTGTCGAGGCGATCGACCTGGCGTTCGGTTTCCTTCAAGTGCGCGCGAAACGCCGTTTTCAAGGCTTTGGAATGGGCCGCCTCGACCATCTTCGGCAGCGCCTCGAGCAGTTGCTGCTCGGCACTGTAGAGGTCTTCCAGCTCCTTGCGAAACAGATCTTCGAGCGATTCGAAGTTCACATGAATTGGTCCCCCGAGCATGCGTCCAACCGCAAAGAGCGTCGCTTTGACCCCTTTGCCTAGTTCATAAGCGGCCGAGTTGCGGCGACGCTTCTTTGCGGAGGACGAACGCTTCTTCTGGGGCGTCTGTTTCTTCTGAATCGTGGCCATCTCATATCTCCGAGATTGTGGGTTTTAAACTCTAGTGCCAACAAACAACACGTAATGCCGCCCACTTATTCGTCGCTCGCACGGGTTTGGCAAACGTAGGTAAAAAGGAGTGCGGCTCCGGCGGCGATCAGCAGCGTCTTCCCCGGGTTGGTTAGCGCCTTATTCAGGAGTCGCTTCTCCGTTCGGACGATCGAATCCCAACCTCCCTCCAGATACTCGTTGACTTGCGATTGCACGTGTCGAAGACCGTCACGCGTAACGCGACCGGCGTCCGCACTAAGTTCTTGCACCGTCGACAAGATTTCGCCGGCTTCGTCGCGACCGGTCTCGACGGCATGTGCGACTCCATTCCGAAAGTGACGAACGGCGCGGTTAAGTCGAGGACTGCGATGCTGAACCATGAGAACCTCCGTCAATCTGAATGAACCAATTCAGGGTCCAATAACAAAATCTACCGAGAATGCGGGCTGCTACTTGCTCCCGCGCTTCTTCGCAGGCGGCTTGGGTTCGGCCGGCAACCCTTGCGGTTGGGCCATGCCTTCCGAATCGGCCCGCTCGATGTCTTGAACGTCTTGCGCTTTTTTGGGCCGCGACGGTCGGGCTTGGTTGGGTGCCGGCTTCGTCGCCGCCGCGCCCTCCGACTTCGGAAGAGGAAAGCGAGGCTCCTTCGCGTTGGCCGCGGCGGGACGCTCAGTCTTTGCCGCGGAATGATTCCGCTGCGGCGTCTTCGTATTTTTAGCAGCCATGGTCATCGTCTCCCGAAGTATGGGCCGCAACCCAATCGGCGACCGTTCGAAAAGGCTCATTGCAAAGCAGATGCCGAAAAGCGCACTGCAAATCGCGAGCGGCTGCGACGACGCGATTGGCCTTCGATCCCTCGCTGACTGTTGAAAACTACGTTCCTTTGATGTCATGGGAACTCTCCCTGTGCCTCATCTAGCGATCGCCGCAAAGCGAACCGACCTTGCCTCGCCGGCGACCAACCCGACTGCGGATCGAGCAGACGGCGGCCCTTTTGATTGAATGGATCAGGTAATTACTCCGGCGCAGAATTCGCAGTAGGTATGCTCGGTCTTTCCCCTTCGAGGAGCCTCCCATGCTGAGAACATCCCTAGCCGCCGTCCTCCTTCTGACCGCTTCAGCCCATGCCGAAGAGAAGATCGGCAGGTACTACGTGGCTCGACCGATCACGGAAGAAACGGTCCACGAAGAGCGGGTGACGGTTCAAAAGCCCGTCTTTGTCACGGAGATGCAGAAGCGAACAAGAACGGTTCGCAAGCCGGTGCTTGTGACGGAGATGCGGGAGCAGACGCGCACCGTTAATAAACCGGTCTACGAAACGACTCTGAAAGACGAAACCGTCACAGTTCAAAAGCCCGTCGTTCAAACCGTGTATTACGACCAACAGCAAACCGTCAATCGTCCGGTCTATGAAACGACGATGCAGCAACAGCAGCGCGTCGTTTACGAACCGGTGACGACCTATTCAACGGTCTATGCAAACGGCTTTCTCTCGCAGGTCCCACAGACGTCCTACGTCGCGCGGACCGTGACGCAAAGTGTCCCCGTGCAGACCGTGAGATACGTATCAGAGCTAGTTACGCAGCGAGTTGCTCGCGATGAGCAGCGTTACGTTCAAGAACAGATCGTGCGGAAGGTACCGGTGGAGCAAGTCCGCTACGTACAAGAACAGCTCACCGAACGCGTGCCGGTGCAGGTCGAGAAGTACGTCGAGGAAGAAATCGTGGAAGAAGTCCCGGTGACGGTGCAAAAATTCGTCACCGAGGAAATCATGCAGAGGGTTCCCGTCACTAAGAAGAAGATCGTCTACGAGGAACGCCAAGGACCGGTCGACGCGGACGGTCGGCCGTTGCCGGAGGAAGAAGACGATGCGACGGAAGCACCGGCGCTCGACCCAAATCTTCGCATCGTGCCGAAAACTTATGCCGAAGGTGCGACCGCGAAGCGGGATCGCCAAGTTTATCCCCGTCCGCAATCCAAGTAGTCAAAAAGCCAAGCACCGCCACGGACGCATCGGCTTTCCCTCTCTCAAGGAAGGCTTCATCACGGCGAAATAAGGAACTCGATCATGCGACCTCTCGGACTCATCTTGATTGTTCTCGGCGTCGTGGCGCTTCTCGTGCGGAGCTTCACGTTCTTCACCACGCAAACCGAAGTCGGCCCGTTAGGTTACTTCGCCTGGGACGTAACGCGACCGCACACGATTTTCATCAGCCCGGCGGCGGGGATCGTGGCCCTAATCGTCGGGCTAGTCCTAGTCTCGATGAGTCGTCGCCCGACGAGTATCTGACGAGACCTTCATTTGCCGTCATGACCGCCGACGAAGCAGACGATGGCCAAATCGTGCGGCGTCAAAAGCCGGTCCGCGCTCTACCGCGAGATCTTTGCGGAGCCCATCTCGGTTAACGGTAACGCTACCTCTGGGGTAGAAGCACGAAAAAAGGGGTTGCGGCTGTTTTGCCGCAACCCCTTTTCCCAGTTAGTACTTACCGCAGCGGAGGACATGGGATTCGAATAGATGGCTGGAACACGGAAGAAA
>CAMCTH010000505.1 GCA_945877965.1 Planctomicrobium piriforme
CGTTAAACCTGATCGAAAAGTCTTCGACGCCCGCACCGGTCTTCATTCCGTTCTTCGACAAAAATCGGTTCCACGACTATCTCCAACTGGCGGCACGAGTTCGGGCGGCCGGGATCGGCTGCGAGGTCTATCCCGAGCCGAAAAAACTCGGCAAGCAACTCGACTATGCCGACAAGCGCGGCTTCCGCGTCGCCCTGATCGCCGGCGAAAATGAATTCGCGGCCGGCACGGTTTCGATCAAAGATTTAAAGACCGGCGACTCGCAAGTTGGTAATCTGACGGGGAACGATTGGCTCGACGCGATTAGGAAAATCGTCGGTGTCGAAGCGTAGTAACCATTACGAAGCGGCGTTCGAGGCGTATCTTCGCCTCCGTCGGACTCCGTACGTGGCGATCGATGAGAGCCGCCGGACGCTGTTGCCGGTGGACCTGCCGGAAGATTGCGTCGGCTCGCTCAAGAGCTTGGACTTCATCGTCACGTCGTCCTCGGGCCCGACGTGGCTCGTCGACGTTAAAGGGCGGAACTTCCCCTCGGGCAGCGGGCGGCAACTCTGGAAGAACTGGTCGACCCGCGAGGATCTGACGAGTTTGGACCGCTGGCAGAATCTGTTCGGCGGACGCTTTCAGAGCCTCTTCGTCTTTGCGTACAATGTGTTGGACGACGTGTCGCCGGTCCCGGAGGAGCAGTTGTTCGTCTTTCGCGACGGACGCTATGCCTTCCTGGGCGTGCAATTGGAGAGTTACGCCGCGCATGCGCGGCTCATCTCGCCGAAGTGGCAAACGCTCGCCATGCCGACCGCCGAGTTCCGCCGCTGGGCGCAACCGGTCGACCATTATTTATGAACAACAATTGCCCCTCCGCGACCGTGAGATTCACGATGACGACCGCCCGCCGTACCACTTCGCGTTCGCTCTTCGTCGCGGCGTTCTTCGTCTGTCTGTTCGCGCTGTCGCCGACCGAGCTGTTCGCGCAAGCGAAGAAAGACAAAGAGCCGACGCCCGAGGAGAAGAAGGGGTACACGATGCCGTACTTCTTCACGGCAATCGGAATTCTGGCCGTGTCGTCGCCGTTATGCTGGCCCGCGCTGCGGAAGTGGGACGTCCCTGCGGCCGACGACGAATAGTCGGCAAGCCGACGTTACGCCGCGCGGCGAACTTCGCTCGGTCCGTCGGTGACCGCCTGCACGCCGAAGTAGCCAGCGATCTCTTCCACGACCGCGCGCTGTTCGGCGACGGTCAGTTCTGGGAAGATCGGCAGGGCCAACGTCTCGCAGGCGGCCCGTTCGGTATTCGGCAAGCTCCCGTCGGCGTAGCCGAGATACTGGAAGCACTCTTGCTTGTGCAGTGGGACCGGATAGTAGATCTCGGTGCCGACCTTGCGGGCCGCCAAGTATTCGCGGAGCGAATCGCGGCGTCCGCCGTCGACGTGCACGACGTACTGATTCCAAACATGGCGACGATCGGCCGCCACCTTCGGCAACCGGAACAGACGATCGAGGCCCGACGCACGGAACCAGGCTTCGTAACGGTCGGCCCGTTCTTGGCGAGCAGCGGTCCAGGCGTCCAAGTGCGGCAGCTTCACCTTCAGTACGGCGGCCTGCATCGTGTCGAGCCGGCTGTTGATGCCGACGATCCGATGATAATACCGGGGCTGCATGCCGTGTCCGCGCAGCAGGCGGAGCTTGTCGGCAATCGCGTCGTCGTTCGTCGTCAGCAGTCCGCCGTCGCCGTACGCGCCGAGGTTTTTGGTCGGATAGAAGCTGAAGCAGCCGACGTCGCCGAGCGCGCCGGCCGGAACGCCGTGATACTTCGCGCCGATCGCTTGGCAAGCATCTTCGATGATCGCCAGTCCGTGCTTCCGCGCGATCGCGACGAGCGGACCCATCTCGACGCATTGGCCGTACAGGTGAACGGGAATGATTGCCTTCGTGCGGGGCGTGATGTGACTTTCGAGCTGTGCGACGTCGAGGTTGCAGGTGTCGGCGTCGATGTCGACGAAGACCGGCGTTGCACCGAGCCGCGTGACGGCCGACGCGGTTGCGAAGAACGTGTAGCTCGGGCAGATCACTTCCGCGCCGGGCCCGACGTCGTAGGCCATCAGCGCCAACAGCAGCGCGTCGCTTCCCGAGGCGCAGGCGATGCCATGCTTCGCGCCGCTATAAGCCGCCAGGTCCCGTTCCAATTCAACGCACTCGGGCCCCAGCACGAACTTGCCCGAGCGACAGACGGCGGCCAAGGCCGACTGAATCTGCTCATCGAGCGCGGCATGCTGGCGCGAGATATCGAACAACGGAACCGAAGCGGGGCGTTGCGAAGCGGGAAGATCGCGGGAGTGCGACATGGTGAGTCTCAGGTACTGCCGGCAGTCGTGAATAAGGAGCACGCGACGACGACTCCGGGCTGGGAGACGGTCGCGAAGCGGGGCGAACTCTACGATTTCGTCGAGAGAGGGTCAAGACGAGCGTCGCGGTGCCGGCAGCGGCCCGAAAACCATCTGCCGTAGAACCGCGACTATTCGCGGGCGACCCTTGGAGCGGGCCGCGAAGTTTCCTAGAATGGCCGATCTGCCGGCACTGCAACTTCGTCCACCGGGCGCATTGCAGGGCCGAGCAACCGTCTGCACCCGTAGCTCAATTGGATAGAGCGCTGCCCTCCGAAGGCAGAGGTTACAGGTTCGAGCCCTGTCGGGTGTACTGCCTCTCTACCGTTGCCGATGCCCGGCGTCGCGGCGTTCCTTCTCGGGGTTCCCGAGTGATGAAATACGTTGTGATCGTTCCACGATGGTTCGGCCTGCTGGCGATTCTTTGGGCCGCGACCCTGCTTGCCGCAGAACCGGCTGTCGCCGAACCCCCTGCGGGTGAATGGTCCACGAGCACCCGACAAATCACCTTCGGGCCGCAGCATCATTTCTTCGGCTACTTCGGTCACGTTCGGACGATCCCCTGGAACGCGAGCGGGCGTTACCTCGTCGCCCTGCAAACTGATTTTCAAGAGCGGATGCCGAAGCCGGGCGAAGCGGCCGACATCGTGCTGCTCGATGCCCAAAACGATTATGCGGTAAGCGTGGTCGATCGGACGCGGGCCTGGAACTTTCAACAAGGGACGATGTTCTACTGGAACCCGCAGGCTCCCGAGACGCAGTTCTTTTTCAACGACCGGGATCCCGAGACGCACGAGGTGTTCTGCGTCCTCTTCGATACGTCGAAGGGAAAGCACGGCGAGCGGATTGCGGAGTATCGCTTTAGCGACACGCCGATCGGCAACGGCGGCGTAGCGCAACGGGGCGGCTGGTTTCTCGGCATCAACTACGGTCGCTTGGCGCGACTGCGGCCGGTGACGGGCTACCCGGGCGTTCGCGATTGGACCGCCGAGCCCAGCGATAGCTCCGCCGCCGACGGCGTCTTCAAGATCAACGTGGTAACGAAGCAGAAGCAGCTGCTCGTCTCGTTTAAGCAGCTGGCCGACGTGCTGCGCACAAAATATCCGACGGTCGACGAGAACGAGTTGTTCATCAACCACACGCTCTGGAGCCGCAACGATGAGCGAATCTTCTTCTTCGCCCGCTCCGGTTTCGATCGAAAAGTCACGCGCATCGACGCCCCGTTCGTCATGAACGCCGATGGTTCGAATCTGCAGCCGCTGGCCCTGCACATCGGCGGTCATCCGGAGTGGGAGTCGGATCGTCGTTTGATCGGCGTCCGCGGCAACGAACAAATCCTGTTCGACGTTGAAGAACAGAAGGTCGTCGGCACGATTGGGCCGGCCGGTCTGTTCCCGAAACCGGGCGGCGACATCGCACTCTCCGCCGACGGCCGGTGGTTCATCAACGGACACGGCGATAAGGGCAAGAACTACTACACCCTCTTCCGCCGCGCCGACGGTGCCTACTCCCGCACGTCCGGCTTCAATCAAGGGGGCTACACCGCGGGCGAACTCCGGATCGACCCCTCGCCGAACTGGAATCGCGACGGCACACAGTTCCTCTCCGTCGCGGTCGACGGCAAAGGAACGCGGCAAATATTTGTGACGACGATCGCGGACAAAGGCCGGTAGTCGCCGATTCAATTCGGCAGCAATAGGTTTCGGCAGCGCTGGGTTTCGGCAGAACTGCGATTCGCAGCGAGGCCGACTAAAACTCGATCTGATAGCGCTCCGTCATCAGGCGGCGCATCACGGCCGCTTCGTCGTCGATCATTTGCATAATGTCGACGTGCGAAAGATTCGCGACGGCCGCTTCCATCCGCAATTGAATTTTGTTCGCCGACTCGGGGATGTAGTTCAAGTCTTGGTATTGTCCGTTGTAGTAGTTCGTCCGGCTGGA
>CAMCTH010000506.1 GCA_945877965.1 Planctomicrobium piriforme
CAGCGTCGCGTTGACCTCCAGCCGCGGCAGAGCACAGCAGCAGTTCGTGTCGTGACTGCCGCACAGCACGGTCGAGTAGGCGGGGTCGCCCGCCGCTTGCGAGTAAGGTTGGAAATCGGCATCCGTCAGGACGCTCGCTTCGGGCACCGTGGCCGAGGCGGGAACGTCTTGGGCACGCACCGCGGCGGACGGGGCGATGAGGGCTGCGATTGCGGCCAAGATGTAGAACAGACTGGTTTTCATGGGATTCCCGAGCAAGACGCGAGGATGGGTGTATCGTACGCCGACGCCGCCTATGCCGATTACATCGACGATTCCCCAGGAAACGTGTGGCTTGGTTTTGCGGATTGTAGGGGCCGTAGTGCCTGAAAGATTTCCCGGCGAATTGCACAATTCCGCAATCAGCGCTGATCGCGGATCGCCATTCGAATCGGCAGGCTAAGCCCCGCTTCATGCTGTTTCGGGGTCTGTCCATCGGCTCGCCGGCGATTTCAGAGTGACTCGATTCGACGGTCAGGCTACAACTACAGACGTTGGTCCTGCCTGTATCCCGCCCTCCTCCCCAGACCCGTTTGCGAGTTGCACCCGATGGCAACGCGCTCTTCATCGCCGTGTCTCGGTCCGCTCGATCGTCGACAGTGGTTGACCGTCGGCGGTTTGGGGCTCGGTGCCTTGGCGACGGGTGCGGATCCCAACTTGGCCGGTCTGCTGGCAGCCCGAGCCGCGGCCGCCGCGCAGGGTCGGCAGGTCGACGACGACTTTTCCGTCATCTTGTTTTGGGCGAACGGCGGTCCGAGTCATCTCGACTTGTTCGACATGAAGCCCGACGCCCCGGCGGAGATCCGCGGACCGTTTCGTCCGATCCGTACCAACGTGCCGGGCATCGAGATCAACGAACGCCTGCCGCGGTTGGCCGGCATGGCCGACAAGTTCGCGATCGTCCGCTCGCTGCATCACAATCGCGGCGAACACTCCGGCGGCACGCATCGCTTTCTCACCGGCTACTCGTCGGTCAAAGCGAATCTGCAAGAGGCCGAGTTTCCCGACGTCGGCTCCGTCGTCAACAAGATGCTCGAAGCGACGAGCACCGACGTGCCGACGTTCATCGCGAACAGCAAGACCTACGGCGGCGGACCGGCGTATCTCGGCGCGAGCTATGCGCCGTTCATGCCGGGCTCCGATCCGGAGTCGGGCACGGGCAACCAAGCCTACGAACCGGTGCCGCTCTATCTGACCGATCGCAATCGCTCGAACTACGCGCTGTCGCCGGAAGGGGTGCTGACGCTGCGAACGCGGTACGATCTGCTCAGCACGCTCAATCAATTGGCGCGCTCGGTGGATCGTTCGGAGCAAGTCTCGGCGTTCGGATCGTTTCAACGTCGGGCGGTCGAAATGCTGGCCGGCCCGCGGACGCGCGAAGCCTTCGACCTCACGCACGAAGACGAGTCGACGCGTGCTCGCTACGGCGACTCGCATTGGGGAAAAAGCCTGCTGACGGCGCGACGCTTGGTCGAGGCCGGCGCGCGATTCGTGCAAGTGTTGGCGGGGTTCCGCATTTCGGAGCAGGCAGGACGCACCACCAGTTGGGACGATCACTCGGTCAATTGCGACATCTTCAAAGCGTACGAAGAACGACTCCCGACGTTCGATCGAGTCGTGTCGGCGTTGATCGAAGATCTCGCGCAGCGCGGGCTCGATCGCAAGGTGCTGTTCATCTTCTGCGGCGAGTTCGGGCGGACGCCGGTGATTCGGAATCAAGACCCGAGCGGTCGACCGGGGCGCGATCATTGGCCCCGCGCGATGAGCGTGTTCCTGGCGGGCGGCGGTCTGCAAATGGGGCAAGTCGTCGGCGCAACGAATGCCCGCGGCGAGGAGCCGATTCGTCGCGGCATGGATAGTAACTGCCTGTTGGCGACGCTCTACCGACGGTTCGGCATCGACATGCAACATGAATTTCATGATCTCAGCGGTCGACCGTTTCCGATTCTGAAGAATGGCGAACCGATTGCTGAGTTGCTGTAGCTAGAATGAAATCGAAACGTCGTCGTTTGCCCAACGCGGCAGACGGCGACACCCGTGCAAGGAACGAATCCGATGTTCTCCGTCTACGATCCGCAGCTCAGTCGCGCAGACCGAGGCTTGGGACGGCGCGAGTTTCTCCGCGTCGGCAGCCTCGGAATGTTCGGCGCGTCGCTTTCCGGCTTGGCCGGGCGCGAAGCGTGGGCTGCGGAGAAGCTGAAGCCGTACGCGACCGGCAAGTCCGTCGTGCTGCTCTTCCTCGGGGGCGGCCCGTCGCACATCGAACTCTTCGATCCCAAGATGACCGCACCGTCGGGGATTCGCAGCATCACCGGCGAACTCGACACGGTGCACCCCGGCATCACGTTCGGCGGCAACTTTCCGCAACTCGCACGGCTGGCCGACAAGTTCTCGATCGTTCGCTCGTTCCAATCGCGCAACGGCGGGCACGAATATGTCTCCGTGACGACGGGGGGCAATACGACGAAGGCGGCTCTCGGCGCGCTCTACTCGCGGATCGTCGGTGCGAATCATCCGCTGACCGGCGTCCCGTCGCACACGCTGCTGCTCCCCGAGGCGGTCGCCCCCGCCGGTTTCAAGATCGGCAGCAACTTCGAGACCGGTCATTTGCCCGGCCTGACTCAGCCCGGTTCGCTCGGCCATAACTATCAAGCCTTCAGCCCCAGCGGTGGCGGCGAGTTGCGTCAGAATATGGAATTGGCGATCTCGGCAGAACGATTCTCGGATCGACGCTCGATCTTAGCGGGGCTCGATCGTTTGCAGCGCGCTATGGACGTGAACGGCGGCATTGAATCGCTCGATCGATTGCAACAGCAGGCTTATGAGGTGATCACGCGCGGCGTCGCCGGGGCGTTCGACGTCGCCAAAGAAGATCCGCAAACCGTCGCCCGCTACGATACGAGCCACTGCTTCCGCAACGAGGAAGTGCAACGCTGGGGCGACATGCGGCGCTCGACGAACTTGCTCGGCCGGCAGATGCTGCTGGCGCGGCGACTCGTCGAGTCGGGTTGCGGCTTCGTCACCGTCTCCGACTGCGGTTGGGACATGCACAGCAACGGCAACAGTCCGAAGGGTCTGAACGGCATGAACTGGCTCGGGCCGCAACTCGATCATGCGGTGTCGGCATTCATCGAAGATTGCGAAGCGCGCGGCCTGCGCGACAAGGTGCTGCTCGTGGTTACGGGCGAGATGGGCCGAACGCCGCGGATCAACAACAACGGCGGTCGCGATCACTACGGCGAACTCACGCCGCTGTTGCTCTACGGCGGCGGACTCCGGATGGGGCAGGTCGTCGGCCAATCCGACGCCACCGCCTCGCGCCCGTCGACCGAGCCGTACAATCCGTCGCACTTGTTGTCGACGATCATGCACACGCTGTTCGACCTCGGCAAGTTGCGGCTCGATCAGAGTCTGTCGAGCGACGTCGCCGCCGTCGCGCAGTCGGGCGAGCCGATTTTGCCGCTGCTGTCGTAGCGTCGCATGACGCGATGATCCGACGGATCGCCGCGGCGGTAAATGCGTGCGATCGTCGCGGCGAGGAGTTACAATCGCGACTCCCGCCCGTGCATCCCACCGCCTATTTCCGTGAGGTCACGCATGCCCCGCTTCTTTCGTGGACTCGTCGTTGTCTGTTTCGGTCTCTACCTCGTCGCCGACGTCGTTCGCGCCGACGCGCTGACGGCTGAGGAGAAGCAACAAGGCTTCCAGTCGCTCTTCAACGGCACCGACTTCACCGGCTGGCGCTTCGTCGGCAAAGAGCCGGAGATCAAAGAAGCTCCAAACTGGAAGGTCGCCGACGGCGTGATTCAACTCAGCGGCGGCGGCTCGCCGCATCTTTCGACCGACCGCGAGTACGCCGACTTTGAAATGCGCTTCGAATGGCGCGGCGTGAAGGATCGCTACAACAGCGGCTTTTACATTCGGAGCGGCGCAAAACTCGGCTCGAATCAGATCAACCTCGCTAAGGGGGCCGAAGGAAAGTTCATGGCCAAGGTCCAAGGAGGCGACGCCGTCCCGCAGTTGCAAAAGCCCTCGGGCGAGTGGAACGAATGGCGCGTCGTCGTCGAAGGAGATCGGGCCGTGTTCTTTTGCAACGGCAAGCAAGCGTGGGAAGCGACCGGGTTAAAGCCCGCCCAGGGTTACATCGGCCTGCAAGCCGAAGGGGCGGCGTTGGAATTCCGCAATCTGCGGATTCGCGAAATCAAGAAGTAGTCACGCTCGTCATGCCGTCGCACTCACCGTCCTCCAACCATGGATCTACCCATGAAACGAATACTTG
>CAMCTH010000507.1 GCA_945877965.1 Planctomicrobium piriforme
GGTAGTTCAACAGACAAGCGGGCTGAGAACCACGTCGGTATGTGAAGCTGGGCGCAATAAAAAAGGAGGCCGTTGCTCGCCGGGGCAACGACCTCCAGAGGCTGTCCAGATTTGGGCTTACGCTCATTTCCGGAGACCCACAGCCATAGAGAGTGCTATCGGTCCCCGCCTGCGGCGACTTTAAGCCGACGTCGCGAGGCGGAACCGACGGTAGTCCGATTTCGGTCCTCAACCGACCGAACCGGGGGCCGAAAACCGCGCGGATGTCGAGACGAAACCACACGAGGGAACCATGTCGAACGTCGCCAAATTAGCGTTGGAAGACGGCACGATTTTCACCGGCACCGCCTTCGGGGCCGCCGCGGAAGTCGACGGCGAAGTCTGCTTCAACACGTCAATGACCGGGTATCAAGAAATTCTCACCGATCCGAGCTATCGCGGCCAGATCGTGACGATGACCTACCCGCAAATCGGCAACTACGGCGTCAACGACGAGGACCTCGAAAGCGCGAAGCCGCACCTGTCGGGCTTCGTCGTCCGTGAGTTGAGCGGTCGCGTGAGTAATTTTCGCGCGACGGGCGACTTAGACGCCTACTTGAAGAAACACGGCATCCCGGGGATCGCCGGCATCGATACCCGCGCGTTAGTGCGAAAACTCCGTACCGCCGGCGCGATGAAGGGCGTGCTATCGTCCCTTGATTTGGACGATGCCCGCCTCGCCGCGAAAGCGAAGGCGTCGCCCGGACTCGTCGGTCGCGATCTGGTCCGCGAAGTGATGCCGTCGCAGCCGAGCGAGTGGAAAGGCGAGCTGAGCGATTGGATGAAGCTCGGTTCGACGGAAGCCGCACCGGCCGACGAAGCTTCGCGGCCGCACGTCGTGGCCCTCGACTACGGCATGAAGTGGAACATCCCGCGCTACCTTCGCGATCGCGGCTTCCGCGTCACAATTCTCCCCGGCACCGCAACCGCCGCCGATGTGCTGGCGACCGGGGCCGACGGCGTCTTCCTCTCGAACGGTCCCGGCGACCCGGAACCGCTCAAGTACGCCATCGAAACGATCCAAGGGGTGCTGGGCAAGAAGCCGATCTTCGGCATCTGCCTGGGGCATCAACTGCTGTCGCTCGCCTGCGGCGCGAAGACGTTCAAGTTGAAGTTCGGCCATCGCGGCGCGAATCAGCCGGTGATCAACCTGCAAAACGGCGTGGTCGAAATCACCTCGCAGAATCACGGCTTCGCGGTCGACGAGCCGTCGTTGCCGAGCGATCTGGAAGTGACGCACCGGAACCTGAACGACGACACGATCGAAGGCCTCCGGCACAAAAAGTACCCCGCCTTCTGCGTGCAGTACCATCCCGAGGCGTCGGCCGGCCCGCACGACAGCCAATACCTGTTCGGCGAATTCCGTAAGCTGATTGGGAAGTAGTTGCCGGCGAAGGCTATCCCGCCTTCTCCGTCGGTTCGCGGCTGATCCGGTCGTCGAGCAGCACGGCCAGCACGTCCATCAGCGTGATGGCGAGTCGCGGATTGCGCGTCGGCTCGGCCTCGGCGCACTCGTGCCATTTGGCCATGGCGTGCCGCAAATAAGCCTGGCGAGATTCATCGACCAGATCGGGCCCGACGAGCCCGAGTGCTTCGGACCATAACACGCGCAGCCGGTCGATCGCTGTGCCGCGACCGGCGATCGCCTCGAAGACGACGTCGTCCAACTCGCCCAGCTTTTCGAGCATGTGCGGATCACCCGCCCCGAGCTGATAGGCGGGCGAATCGTACAGATCGTCCTTGTCGTTGGCGGCGCGATGAGCGCCGTCGTTGCGCACGAGCGAAAGCAGACGAAACGGCGGCTTCGGTTCAGACCCCATCGTGGGTTCGGTTCACTTTCTGGGTGGTCGGTGTTTGGCTAGATCACGTTTCATTGCTTCGAATCGATTCAAAACGGCGTCGAGCGGTTGCTCCGAGCTGCGCGGCGAGCCGCCGTCGCCGTGCGATCCGGAACCGTACGAGCCCGCGTTAGAATCGTTAACTTCGTTTCGCCCGCTGCCGATTGATCGGCTTAGCGAACGGATTTCCGTCAGCCAGGCGGCCCGCTCGGCCGTGTAGCGACGTCGTTCGTCTTCGCGTTCCTGTTCGGCCGCGGCCAGCTTGCGGCGCAACTCTTCGACGACCGCCGCGTCGCCCCGGGACGATTCGTGGCGAATCCGCTCGAGTTCGTCGCGGACTTCATTGAGCTCGACCGCTACGTCGGCCAACTGGCCGATCTTCCGCTGGGCCGACGCGAGTTCCGCTTCGAGCACCTCGCGCTCGTTGTTCGATTGTTCTAGCGCGTCTTCCAGACGCCGGATCTCCGACTGCACGCCGCTTTCGCTCTGTTGCTCGAGCAGCGAGGCGAGCTTCTGTTTCTCTTGAATGATCTCGCGAGCGTTGGTCTGCGCGGTCTCGACGAGGGCGTCGAGATGCGACCATTCTTCGTCCAGCGCAGCGCGGGCTTTGGCAAGTTCCTCGGCCTGCGTCGCCAGGTGATCGGCTTGCGCGGCGAGATCGGATTCGCGTCGTTCGACCTCGCCGGCTTGATGCTCGAGTCGTTCGAGCTGCGACGCCATGAACGCTTGCAGATCGCGCTGCTTCCGTCGCAACGGCTCAAGGGCCGCCGCGACGTCGCGGTTCAAAGTGCGTTCGAGGACCGGGGCTTCCGCGGCCATGGTGCGTGCGTCGAGGGTGCGAAGTCAAAGTTGAGTGGGGGCGAAAGGTCGCCCCTGAGCGCCGACGCCGACCAAGTCGTGCGAGCACGACTGCGAGCATCGGCGGCTGAGGGCATGCGATCCGCCATCGAAAACGTAGGTCGCAATCTGCCGGCGGGCAAATGATGTTTTAGCCCTGCTCGATATGTGCCCCTTAAGTCGTTATTTCAAGTCGATTTCCCGCAGTTTCAGCTAGCACGGCCCACGTCGGGGGCTTGCCAACGGCGACGATTGTGGCGATTCTGATCGCTTGTTAGGACCGACCGCCGACGGAGTGCGGAAGGCCGCAAGGTTGTGCAGGAAGCATCGGCCGAAATGCCGGCCGCGACACTGAGTGCGACGTAGCGTTAACGAGACGTACTTCGCTCACCATGACCGCTTTAATCATTCACGGGAGGATTCAGTATGACGTTTGTTACTCGCGCCGCCGCCTATGCGGTCGCCCTGGCCTTGGGGGTCGTGCTCTGCTCGGCCGCTCCGGCTGAAGCCAAGTTGTTCCAATCGAAGGCCGCTCTGGCTGCGGAAGCCGAAACGCTGGCTCGCATCGAAGCCGAAGGCCCGAGCATGACCATGCTCGCCTCGTCGTCGACGACGATCTTCGCCGCCAACGCCACCCCCTGCTGCACGCCGTGCTGCCCGACGCCGTGCATCAAGTATCGCAACGCCCTGCTCGACTTCTGCAAGGTCAAGTGCTGCGACCCGTGCGCCCCGCCGCTCAAGGCCGTGCTGCATGTCGTGAACCCCTGCACCTGCTGCCCGGTCGACGTGCCGGTCTGCTTGCCGAGCTGCTGCTGCGGCGAGCCGAAGATGTGCTGCAAGACGGGTCTGCTCGGCGCCAAGATCGTCACCTACAGCTGGTGCTGCGGCGTGACGGTCAACGTTCGGTTCGACAAGTGCGGCGACGTCCTCGTGACGTATCGCGGCACCTAAGTCCGGCCTGCCGGATAACCTTACGTTCGACGTAAACACGAGAAGCCCCGGGATCACGATCCCGGGGCTTTCTCTTTTGCGCTCCTGGTCGACTTTCGCTACAATACGGCACTATGAGCAAGACGAAAGAAGTTAACCTCCGCAAGAAGCCGGTCCGTCCGCAGGGGCCACCCGCCGATGGCCTGACCGTCGGCTGGGTGCTGACGCTCATCACCACGATTTTTTGTCTCTTTGTCGCCTCGTCAGCCCGGGCCTTCGTTTGGTTCGTGCAGCCCGAGGCTTCCATGATCGAAGCCCTTTCGGGATTGATGCTGTTCTCCGCGGCCGTCATCAGTGTGATCTTGGTGGTGCTGACGCCGATCATCGTGCGTCGCAAAAAATCGAACCCGCCGCGCGGTTTGGTCTACTTCGCTTATGTCGTGGCCGTGACGCCGTGGATTAGCATGCTGCTGCAAGGCTGGGAGTAGTTCGCTTGAGCGACACCGACTATTCGCGCAGCACGCATCACGAATTCACGACCGCCTCGCAACAGGCGATGCGCGACGCCAACCTGCAATTGGCTCTGGCCAACCTCGGCGACACGCTCGGCGTCCGCAACCGCGAGACCTGGGCGAACTTTCCGCAAAGCGATA
>CAMCTH010000508.1 GCA_945877965.1 Planctomicrobium piriforme
CGACGCATTACTCGTTCGGCGACGACGTCGCCGCGCTCGATGACTACGCTTGGTTCAATCGCACGGCCGAAAAGGGAGCCGAGATCGGGGCTCGCCCCGTAGCGACGAAACTGCCGAATCCGTTCGGTCTATACGATATGCACGGCAACGTTTGGGAACGGTGCCAAGATTTTCACGATCCGAATTGGTACGGCAAAAGCCCTTCCTTGGATCCGCACGGTCCCGACGTCGGCGGCAATCGGATTGTACGCGGTGCAGGATGGCACTACTTCGACCTGCATTGCCGCAGTGCGTATCGGAACAACTATTCGCCGCTTGCCCGCACCGGCAACACAGGTTTTCGAGTGGTATGCGGGCTGTGATCGGTACCGTGCTTCGGGAGAGACGCATTCGCGCCCGATGCGTGATCATTTGCTCGGTTGAAGCGGGCCTTGCCAAGATTCATTGAAGTAGCCGGCCGATTCAACTCGATCGACGAGTGGTTGCGATCCTTCATCGGAAAGCTCTGCTTTGAGTACGGCCCAATCGCCCCACCGAGGAAACAACAAGTAGTTCAGCTTGACGAGTTCGGCCTCGTGAAACGTGTGCCCGCTGTTGAGTACGACGTAGTGCTCGCCGCCGCCGGGCAAAGGATTCGGTGCGATTAAGGCCGGGAGATGTTCGGCTGATGAATAGGAGCGACCACCGAGACGAAGCTTGTCGCGATTCCACTCCAGCGGCAGACTAGGAAGTGACTTCGCAATCAAAGCATTGCTTCCTGGGTCACCGAAGAGAATCAGGTTTTTAGTTCGGATATCTTCGTCCGTCACGGACGTGTCGTCTTTTACAGGTAGCTCGCCCCGGAAGTAATGCGGCCATTCGTCGGCGAATCGCTTGAGCGCGGCTGAAGAGTAGACCTCGGCAGCGGCATTCCAGGGCTTGCCGGTCCCGCGAACGCATAGAAATGCCTGGGTGAAGGCATCATCGATCGGTCCTTGCAGGCCGGGACGTTTTCCGGGCTGCAACCGAGGCTCCTCGGCGGGAACGATACGCCAGGATTCTCCAAGCCGCTGGACGACGACTTCGGCGGCGGCTTGCTGCGTTTCGCCGAGAGGCAATTCCAACGATTCGATTTTGAGCATCGTCGGGGTCGTGGGGAGCTGCGCAATCGCAATCGCAAATCGCGTGATGTTCTTCGGCTCGGCGATCTCCAACACGTCGCCGTTCAACTTGGCCGCGAACTCAGCTCGCGCATAGTGGCGCCGGAGGCCGAGGATCTGGAGCCAGTGGCAGCGACCGTATTTCAGTGTCCAGGTGACGAACCGCAGTTCGCGCGGTCGAAGATCGATGCCCTCGGCCGCGTAACCGGCGATGCGTCGCATTTGCTCAGCATGCGTTACCGGATCGACGACGTGGCCCGTCCCGGGCGAGATCAGGTTGACCATCGTCATCCCTTCGCGCCGCATGGCTTCGCCCATGATCTCATGAGCTTGAAAGAAGACGTCTTTTTCTCCAATACACGCGATCGCCGGAACCATGCGGGCATTCGCGGCGTAGTCGACCGAGTCGAGCATATGCAAGCCAAGCTCTTGATAGTCGGGCAACGGACCGACGCGCACGAAGTTCGGCAGCGGTGTTTCAGAGAATCGATGCGTATCAACGTAACCGCAATACGGCCCGAGGGCGACGAAACGATCGGGATGCTTGAGCCCCAGATGCCAAGTTCCCGAGGCGCCCATCGACATGCCGCGGAGCACAATGCGGTCGCGATCGACGGAGTATCGGCGACAAACGTCTTCGATGGCTTCGAACACATCCGTTTCACCCGCCCACCGGTAACAGTTCTCGACGCGTCCCAAGGGATGCAATTCGATGTAAGGTTGATCGGGCCCGGTCGCCTCGCCGGCGTCTCCTTCGTCAAAGCGGCTCATAAAACGCAACTCGCTCATCCCTACGGGTCGCGTACTGCCGTGGAGGATGACGTCGAGACGAATCGGAACGGCTGGATCGTAGCCAGAAGGCACCACCAGCCCATAAGGCTGCACGGAGCCGTCGACACGCGACACATAGCCCACCACCGACTTACCGCGTCGAGTGTTCCAGGGGTGCTCACCGACCGCCAAGGCTTCCGCCCGTTGCCGTCCGCGAGCCAACGCTTGTTGCAGTAGCGTTAAATCAGCCGGTTTGAACTCGCGATCATAGCGCAGCGCCCAAGTAACGCCTTTGTGAAAGATCATCGCGTCGACACGCTCGGCCGGAGTTGCCTTGAGTTGTGCAAGTGACTGTTCTAGTCGGTTTAACTCCTCAGCGAACACCCGTCGCTGTTCTAACGCTAGTGGTTGCGTCGTCTGGGCCCCGCAGACTGCCGTCGAGAGCAGAACAGCCGATGCTACGATCGACGTGAGACAAAATCGTTTCGGATTCATCGATCGAGTGACTCCCACAGATGTAACAGCAACAGAAGGCATAAGCATCCCTCTCTCGACGACACTCCGTTCAACGAACCGCTGCCGCAACCTGGGCCGCTGCTAGGTCTCGTGGATGCGGCTGTACAGCCCGTGCGGGAAGAGAAGTCAAAACAACGCAAATGGTTCGACTCGCCGGATCGGCCCAGGCCAACGTTCCGGTCGAACCGGTGTGGCCGAATGTTTTTTCTGAGCAACCGGCATTTCCCGCCGTGAACCCGACATTCAGTCCCAGCCCGCGCGGCGTCAGTCCCGGCGCGTTGTGATTCGTGATCATCCGTCGGGCAGTTTCCGGTCTCACGACGGTGCCCGCCTCCAACAGAAACTCCGCCAAGAACTTGCCGACGTCGACGGCCGACGCATGCGTTCCGCCCCAGGGTGCGCCGAGTTTTCGCCAGTAGGAACTGTTCCAGTCCCAATCCTTGGCGCCGGGGTCGCCGCCGCCGGCCTCGATCGCTGCGAACTCGGTCTGCACGGGAACTAGGTCTTTCTGCTCAAACCGCCCCAGGCCTTGGGCGGAATGTTTCATCCCCAGCGGTTGCAGGACGGTTCGATCGACGAGCGTCAGGATGTTCGTCTTGCTGATTTGCTCCGCCAGATGCGCAGCAAGCAGAATCGCCATGCTCGAGTACTGGTACTTCGACCCGGCGGCGAATTGTAGGGGTGTGCGAACGGCATGAGCGACAAACTCCGACAACGGTGCGTGTTTCTTGCGCAAGGCGTCGTTCTCGGCCAGTTGATCGGGCAGGCCCGAGACGTGCGTCAACAGGTGCTGCATCGTCACGGCATCTCGGCCGTCTCCGGTGAACTGCGGAAGGAACTTCTTCACCGGATCGTCGAGCTTGAACTCGCCACGGTCGAAAAGAGTCATGAGCGCCGTGACGGCGATCGGTTTAGAAATCGACCCGAGCAAGAACATCGCGTTCTCGTCATGAGCCGTGCCGAACGCCCGCGTTTGTGAAAAATCGCTTTGCCGGACGTGCAGCACCGCCTCCGTTACCTGACCTTGAGCGACGGCCCGAGTCAAAACACTCGCGGCATCGTCCAGACGCGCCTGTTGCACGGCGGCAAGCAGCGGACTTCCCAACGCGGCGGCCACACTGCACTTAAGCAAGGTTCGTCGTTTCATGGATTAGCTCGATGCTTGGTCGGTAGCTTTGGATTTGCCGGCGATACTATGCGGCCGCGGTCTGATCCAATCGTCGATGATCGCCGCCTGCAGCCACTAACCGCGGACCGGATTGGGTTGCCGCCAGGGAGGCGGACAGAGGGCGTCGATTTTCGCCGGGTGTTCGACGGGAATCGATAGCTCCGTTGCGGCCACGGCATCTTGTAGCTGTTCGAGTTTCTTCACTCCGACGACGACAGATCGGACGGCTGGTTGTGCAAGAGTCCACGCCAAAGCGTACTGGGACATCGGCACGCCGGCTTCTTGTACCATCGCAGCGAGGCCTTCGAGACGGTCGAATAATGCGTCGTCTTGCTTCCAGATCCAGTCGGGTTTCTCGGCGGCCCGCGAATCGCCGGGAGTCGGCTGACCACGACGATACTTTCCGGTCAGCAAACCTCCCTGTAACGATTGATAGGGCGTCACGCCAACGTCGTGCTGCTCGCAGAAGGCGAGATCGTTTTGAAACTCACGCCGCAACAAACTCAATGGAATCTGCGAACTCACGCAACGCCGATAGTTGCGCCGATCCGCGATCCACAGCAGTTCGCACAACTGCCAGGCGGCATGATTCGATGCCCCGAAGTAGCGAATCTTGCCTTGTTGTGCCGCGATATCGATCGCTTCGAGCGTGACTTCCAGCGGCACATGCTTGTCGGGCCAATGGATGATGTACAGATC
>CAMCTH010000509.1 GCA_945877965.1 Planctomicrobium piriforme
CTCCCTTGGGCGGCAGGAAGTACGTGCCGTGCAGGTGCGTGCCCAACGGTATATCCCGCAGCTCGGCCGGCGCCCCCTGGTAGTAAATCATCCCGTAGGGCAGCATGGCAAAGTGTTGGGGCTGAGCCTTGTCGTACCGGTCATCGACGTGATCTCCGTCGAGGCGTAAACTGCCTCGCCGGTTGATGCCATCGACGGCCACCAGTTCTCCCGCCAGATAGTTGCCGGGCTGATTGGGGAACTGACCGGCCACGGGCACATGGTCGATTTCGGCCGCGCCGGCCGAACGGGCGTCGCCGACTAGGGCGCCGGCGGATGCCGCAGCCATCCATTGGAGTACCGCGCGCCGGTCGAGGGGGAGAATTCTCTGCTCGGGTGACATTGTTGCGTTCCTTGGTGGCTCGCTCTTACCGCTTGAGAAACAACTTCGACGTCACGAGATTTTCGATGACGGTGCGAAGCTGGTAATCGGTCTTCTTGCACTCGCCCGCTATGAGCTTGATCTGCTCGCGGTCGTCGATCGTCATCACCCGCCGCAGAGCATAGGTGGCGAGCTGTTCGACAAACGTTTCCGCGAAGCGGTCGAGATCCTCCGCGAGTAACCGCTTGAACTCATCCGGCCCTGAGTATTCGCGACCGTCCGGAAGTTTGCCGGTCGCATCCACCGGCGGATTCGCTCCCTGGCCTTCCTGTACCTGTTCCTCAGTTCGCCAGCGTCCGATCGCGTCGTAGTTGTCGAAGGCGAAACCGAGCGGATCGATCTTCTGATGGCACGAGGCGCAAGTCGCGTGGGTCGCGTGCGCCGCCAGTTGCATTCGAATCGTCGCCTTGGGCTTATCGCCGGGTGTCGGCTCGATCGGCTCGACGTTCGGCGGCGGAGGCGGGGGTGTGCGGCCGAAGATCGCTTCAGAGATCCAAACCCCACGGTGAACCGGTCGATGCCGCGTGCCGTCGGATGTCAACAAGAGCACCGAGGCCTGTGTCAGCAGCCCGCCCCGGTGGTCTTCTCGCCGCAGTTTGACTTTCTGAAAGTCGCCGCCGGACGGCGGTGCCATTCCGTAAAACTTTGCAAGCTGCGGGTTCACTATCGTCCAGTCGGAATCGAGGAATTCCCGCAAGGAGAGATTTTCTCGAAACACCGTGTCAAAAAACAGCGTTGTTTCTTGTACCATGCTGCGTTGCAAGTCGGAGTTGTATTCCGGGTACAAACGGCCATCGGGTTGGAACATGCCGACGCGGTGAAGTTGTAGCCACTGCCGCGGGAACGAGTCGGTGAAGCGAGCGATTTTCGGATCGGCCAGCATCCGCGTCAGTTGAGCTTTCAATCCGGCAGGGTCGCGAAGTTTACCAGTCTGCGCCGCGGCAAGCAGTTCTTCATCGGGGGTCGAACTCCAGAGGAAGTATGACAAGCGTGACGCGAGCTCCCAGTCATTCAACTGCTCGCGCGGCTGTTCCGCCGAACCTTCTTCAAGGTAATAGAAGTTCTTGGAGGTCATGATCCCGACCATCGCGCCGCGGTAGGCCGTGCGGTATGGCGTACCGGCATCGAGTTGACTTTGGACGATTTTCAGGTACCGCTCGACTTCGGCGTCGGAGGCGGGGCGACGCCAAGCCTGTTCTGCGAAGCGCTTCAAGGCATCGCGAGCCTCGCTCAAATCGACCGGTGGTTTATTGGCATCAAGTTTGGCCGGAATGAATTGCTTCCGTTTCCGCTGGACCTCCTCGCTGATGATCGGTCCTTCCCATTCGATCCAGTCCACGAGCAGCATCGGGTAGATCGCCTGCCCCTCGTCGTCGAAGAGCTTGGAGCTGATTGGGTTCAGGAACCGCGTTTCGCGGGAGTGGATAAAGACATTGCGGCTGTCCGCTCTCAGCATGGGGAAGCCCGGCGTGTCATTGAAAACTTCGAGCCCACCGGTGGAGAGCTTCAGTTCCAGTTCGAGGATCGTCGGTTTGTCTTCAGGCGCGACAAGATCCTGGGAGTAAACTGATTGCCGAGTGGTGCCTTGCCAGAGCGACAGGCGAGGGGCCGGGCCTTTCGGCGGTTGAATTCCGCTCAGTTGGATCCGGAGTCGAAACGTTCCCGGAGCGGATACGTTCATGAGCCCCGCCCGGAACCCCGGGTGAACTGGCTGGCGAACCCGACCCGTCAGGTTGCGTTCTGCCAGCCATTTCACGTTATTGAAGTCCTTACGGCCCTTGATTGTTTTGCCCAGCGGGGAGAAATACGCGACGTCGAGTACGGTTTCAGCGGCGTTGAAGTAACGATCCACATGCGAGGGAGATAGCGAAAGCAGCGACCCGATCCGGTCGAACCCGTGCCAGCGGGGCTCTTCGTGAAACGCTCCGGGCATCCGTACGTTGTAATCCACGCCCAGCAAGTCCTTCACGGTCAGGGCGTACTCGTCGCGGCTCAGGCGGTAGTGGGCAACCGGCCCACGGCGAGCCATCCGTGTTGCCTCTCCTTCCTTGAGGCGAGACGCAATCCACTCCACCACGCCCCCCAGTTCGTCGGCCGTGGGTTGTGGCTGGTCTTTAGGCGGCATCTCACCTGCGTTCACCCGAAAGATTACCTCGTCCCAGAGCTGGGCCGTGACTTCATCGTTAAAAGTGCGAGGGAGAGTGTCGAGCCGAAACTCTCCGCCTTGCTTCTGCCCGTCGTGACAGCGAAGGCAGTAGGTCTTTAGGAACGGCTCCAGGCGATCCTGAGTCGGCTCGGCCGCCACGGCTTCTGCCGCTAGGCAACATGCCAGCATGGCCGACGCGATCGTCGGCAATTTGAAGTTCATTTGATTCTCAATCGCGTTTCTTGTAGTAAACCGCTTTGCCCCAGGTGGCGGCGCGGGCGAAGTTCCAACCGGGCTCATGGGGCTGCATCACGTCAGTGAGCTGACCCCGCCACTTCCGGCCGTTCGCGTCGCTCCAGTGAGTCAGCCACATCACCGCCAGTTCGTCGCCGCCTTGCGGCGGATCGTCCTCGGCGTTCAGCAGTCGCCACGGAATGGCATACTCCAGTGTGTAGCCCCGGCCGTCGGTGTCTTGGCGAAAGGCACCTTCATAGCCGGGCGGGTTGACCTTGACGCCGTGCAAGTCCATGCCGTGCCGCAAATGAATACAGGCCCGTTGCTCGGGCTGGTAATACCACAGGACAATGAACGACAGCTTGTCGCTCAGGTCTTGTTCGCCGGCAGGACGCCCCTTGCGAGGTCCCGCCGCTTCCGCCCGTAGTGGCCAGCCGGCCTTTCGATCCGTCGAAATCCGCAGGGCCACCGCGCCTCCCATCCCGTGCCGGTTGACCGATTCCTGCGGCGCAATCTGACTTCGCATGGGGTACGGGTCGCCGACGTGCGCGCCAATATAAAGATTGCGGTCGTCGTACATCATCGCCGCTTCGAGATAGTAATTTTCATTGTATGGCGGTTCGCACTCGGTACGGAAACGGCCCGACAGATCCCAGTCGGACAAATCACCATCGATCAGCACGCCCGGTTTGGCCGGAACGATCGTGACGGTATCGAGCCGACTGCGGTTGTAAGGAAGCTTGCCTCGCCCCTGCGGGTCTTCGGGACTGGGCAACAGTCGCACAAAACGCTCGGGCCAGAACGGCATTTCCTGCATTGTGGCGTCGAGCCGCACAGCCTGCCCTTCGAAGACACTTCGCGGGGAATTCTCACCGTTAACGACCTTGGCCGTGGCCAGGACCTCCCCCTCGTAGACTTGAAGTATCGAATCGCCGTCGGATTCGACTTCCACGCCAAACTCCGTCCCCAGATCGATCAATTGCGAAGTGCGTGTATCGACCCGAAAGCCCGCGGCGCGATCATCGTGCGGAACGCGAACGATAATCTGTCCTTCATGGAGGAAGATGCGCTTGGCATCCTCCAACTCCACGTCCGCCGGCGCCTTGAGAATTGCTAGAGCCCCACAAGCAAACTCGATTTCGGTCAACCCGTGATCCAGTCGAATGCGGCCGGGAAACAATTCGGCCCCCGTCGGCTCGAACCCCGGCGCCCAGTGCGCCCCATCGACTCGTTTCAGCGAAGCCACCGGGTGATTCGCAATGGATTGTGAGTCCGACCGGAACCATCGGACGAAGCCGACTAGGGTAACCAGCGCCAGTACCGCAACTGCGGCTCCGGACCAGCGCCATCTAACCAGCCGGCGGGCGCGTCGGGGCGGAGTCGATGTTCCTGTGCTTGCCGTGACTGGCAGGTCCGTCGCCGTAATGGCGCCGAACTCCCATTGCAGTCGCGCATGGATTTCGGCCACGGATAGAAACAGCCGCTGC
>CAMCTH010000510.1 GCA_945877965.1 Planctomicrobium piriforme
TGTCAACCGTCAACTCTCCACGCCCATGCCCGAAATTAGTTCCTTCCGCGGCGTTCGTTATGATCTGGGTCACGTCGGTTCGCTGTCGGACGTCATCTGTCCGCCGTACGACGTCATCGGCCCCGAGTTCCAAGATGCTTTGTACAAGAAGCACCCGGCGAACTTTGTGCGGCTGGAGTTGAACCGCGAGGAGCCGGGCGACGACGCGACGAACAACAAGTACGCCCGGGCCGCCAAGTTCCTGAAGAACTGGCGGACCGAAGGGGTGCTGTTCACCGACGCTCAGCCGGCTGTCTACGTCTATCACCAGAAGTTCGACTACGCCGGCCGAACCCACACGCGGCGCGGCTTCATGTGCCGCGTCAAGTTGCAGCGATTCGGCGAAGGGAACATCTACCCGCACGAAGAGACGCTGAGCGGCCCGAAGCAAGATCGCCTGCTGCTCACGCGGGCGTGCAAGGCGCAGCTCTCGCAGATCTTCGGCCTGTTCCCCGACGCGGCGAATGAGGCGCAGGAACTGATCGAGACCGCCACGCACGGCAGCCCGGCGGTCGAAGGGGTCGATCACCTGGGGGTCGAGCATCGGATGTGGACCGTCACGAACTCGGAAGTGATCGGCAAGCTGCAACAGCTGATGGGCCCGAAGCCGGTGTTCATCGCCGACGGTCACCACCGCTACGAGACCGCCTGCAACTACCGCGACGAGTGGGCCGCGGCCAACGGCGGGTCGTTGCCGAACGGTCACCCTGCCAACTACGTATTGATGCAATGCGTCGGCATGAACGACCCGGGCTTGCTCGTGCTGCCGACGCACCGCCTCTTCCGCGGTCTGCCGGCCATGACCTCGGCCGAGTTGGCGGCGAAGCTCGGCGACTGCTTCACCACCAAGATTGCCGGCGAAGGAACCGACCTGGCGGGCCGGGTGTGGGACGAGATCGAAAAGGAAAACAAGCAGGGGACGATCGGGTTCTTCACGAACAAGGACCAACGCTGGACGTTGGCCCGCGTCACCCCGGCCGGCGAGGCGAAGATGGCCGAGATCGCCGCCGACCACAGCAAGCCGTGGCAAGGCCTGGGGGTCTCGCTGCTGCATCGCCTGGTGGTCGAAACGTTGCTCGGCGGGAAGGACCTACCGAAGCCGAAGTACGTCCACACGGTGAACGAGGTGGTCGAGAGCCTCGACGCCGGAGACCTGGCCGGCCGTGATGCGACCGGGGTAGTGAGCCAAGGTGGACAGTTTGAGCTCAGCGCGCTGGTCATGCCTGCGACGGTCGAGCACATCCGTGTGATCAGCGAACATGCCGAACGGATGCCCGCCAAGAGCACCTACTTCTATCCGAAGCTTCTGGGCGGCATGGTTGTGAATCCGCTGGAGTAACCATTTCGCTGGAATAAAATAAGCGACGTGCTAGCATTGGCGCAGGGATTGCTTCTTGGCTTTGGCCTGGAGGTGCATCATGCGATTGATTCAAACGTTTGCTTTGTTCGGCTCCCTCATCTTGGGGTCGGCTGCGTTCTGCCCGGCCGATGATCCGAGCTCCGGTTACGATTCCCCGGAGTCCGCCGTCCAGGCCTATGCGGCTGCGGCGACGGTGGAAGATTACCCCCGACTCTTCTCCGCCCTGACGCGGGAGTCGCAGGTCTACCACCTGGCGCTGGCGGTCTCGAGCGCCCAGGCGGTGCACGGCAACGACCGGCCGATGCAGAAGATCCTCGACCGGTACCTGCCGCCTCCCCCGGTCAGCATCCTTCCGGTCAGCGAAGCGGACCAATGGTTCCGACTCGTCCAGGCGATGTGGACGGTCAAGGAACCGGTCCAGCTCATGCAAGACATTGCTGCCCGGCACCACGAGCTAATCCGACAGGGAGGCCCGGAAGCGAAGCCCTCGATCGGCGATGCACCCTACTCACCGAAGGCTGACAAGCCGTCCGTAGCCCCGGTCGAGCTCGATCGGCTCGAGGTTCGCGACGACGTCGCGATCGCCTTTGTGAAGTTGCCGTCCCTCGACGGCGTCGCGGCCCAGCCGGAGGAAATGGCCTTCCGCCGGGTGAAGGGGCGCTGGTACTGCGATATCGGGCCGCGTTAACGACTCTCGACGGCATCCGTTCCACGTGAAACGGCCCGGCGAACTTCATCGCCTGCGCGATTTGCGTGTTTCACGTGAAACAAAACCCTTGCGACCCATGGGTCGGATGCGTCGAGTTTGTGTTTCACGTGAAACAGTTCCCCGCGATACTCGTCTTCCCCGGGTCGGCCGTCGTTTCTATGATCCCTCCCCGCGCGGATTCTCTGCGCCGGAAGGAGCCGGTCGTTGGGACGGATTCTCTGCATTGCGAACCAGAAAGGCGGCGTCGGTAAGACGACCACCGCCGTGAACCTCGCCGTCGGCCTGGCCAAGAGCGGCGCGCGCACGCTGCTGGCCGATCTCGATCCGCAATGCAACGCCACGTCCGGCCTCGGACTCCGCCCCGCCGCCCGGCACCCGCTCGTCTCGCAGACGCCGCTCCGCGAAGCGATTCATGCCGGGGTCCTGCCGAATCTCGACGTCTTGCCCGGCAGCCGACACTTCGAGGACCTGGAGTTCCTCGCGACGGCCGACGACGGCCAATCGGCCACGCTCGTCCGACACATGGAGACGGGCCTCAACCTGTACGACTTCGTGTTGATCGATTGCCCGCCGTCGCTGGGACAACTTACCCGCACGGCCCTAGCCGGCTCGAACGAAGTGCTGATGCCGATCCAGTGCGAGTTCTTCGCCATGGAGGGGCTGACGCAGATGATCCAGATGATCAAAGAAGTGATGCAGCGGACGACGCGGCGACTCGAGTTCGCGGGCATCCTGCTCACCATGTACGACCACACGTTGGAACTCACCCGCGAGGTCGACGCCGAGGTGCGCGACTTCTTCGGCGAGATCGTCTTTCAAACCGTGATCCCGCGCGACGTCGCCGTCAGCGAGGCGCCGAGTCACGGTCTGTCCGTCTTAGATTACGCCCCTCGGGCTCGCGGCGCGCGGGCCTATGCTGAACTCTGTTTGGAGGTACTCGATCGTGAGTAAAGAACGTCGCCTGGGTCGCGGTCTCGAAGCGTTGTTGGGAATGACCGGCGAACCGGTCCCGGCCGGTCACGCGATTGCATCGCCGGCAGGTTCTAATCCCATCAACTCGTCGAGCCCGACGAACGCCGGCACTGCCGGCACATCTGCTCCGACCGACGGCACGGTCAGTGTCGTCGTCGACGAGGTCGAACCGAACCCGTTCCAACCGCGACGTGAATTCGATCCGGTCGAAATCGAAGGGCTGGCCGCCAGCTTGCGAACCCACGGCCTCATGCAGCCGATCGTCGTGCGGCGCGTCGGCGGGCACTATCAGTTGATCGCCGGCGAACGCCGTTTGCGCGCCGCCGCGCAGGCCGGCTGGCGCGAAGTGCCGGCCCGCGTCGTCGAAGCCGACGATCGCTTGGCCGCCGAGTTGGCGATCGTCGAGAACTTGCAACGTAAGGATCTCAACGCCGTCGAAAAGGCGATCTCGTTCCGGCAGTACATCGAACGTTACGGCTGCACGCAAGAAGAACTCGCCGGGCGGTTGCAAATCAATCGCTCGACCGTCGCCAACTTCATCCGCTTGCTCGAACTACCGACCGAAGTGCAGCGGGCCGTCTGCGAAGAGAAAATCAGCTACGGTCATGCCCGCGCGCTGCTGCCGCTGGGCGACGATCGCGAGCAGGTCGAATACTGCCGACGGATTCAAAGCGAAGGGCTGAGCGTCCGCGTCGTTGAGGAGTTGGTGCAGGAGACGATCCACGCCGGCGACGAACCGGCGGCCGCCGACGAAGGGGCGATCAAGCCGCTCAAACCGAAGCCGTCGTCGCGCAGCAAACAGACGGCCGGCCTGGAACAGCAACTGCGGCTCGCGCTGGGAACGAAAGTCGATATCCGCTCGAGCGGCAAAGGCCGCGGCAAGATCGTCGTCCACTTTGCCAACGCCGACGAATTCGAACGCCTACTGCAATACCTCAGCGGCCCGAACTTCCAATCGGCCGCAGGATAGTGGGCAGGTCCTTGCCAAACGTTATGATCACCCAGGAGTCGCTAATGCTACCCCGACACTGCGGTGCTTCATGATTATCAAAATCGTCGCGGGAATAGTCAGCCTAGCTGCAATCTTGTTCGGGTTGGGCTCGCTAGATCGAGCGGGCAGGCTGCGGGCGGACTCCGAAAAACCGAAAACGAATCCGAAGCTTCTCGGTATCGCCTTGGTGCTCTTCGGTGTATTTGTAACCGTCG
>CAMCTH010000511.1 GCA_945877965.1 Planctomicrobium piriforme
CTCGATGTAACGGAAGCCCGCTAGGAAGTTGAAGAAGCGTTCCGTTTCCACCAAGTTGATTTCCGCACTCTGCAGTTTCGTCGAGGCATTCACGCCGACGGAATCGACGCCGAGGTAAGCCGCATCGCCGAACGCCGTCATGTTGAGATCACCGGGGACGGTGATCCGCGTGCGATTTGAGAAGTCGTCTTTGTAGAAGTACGTTCCTTCAACGGCGAGACCGTTCCGTAGCACATAACCGCCGGTCAAGCGCGGCAGCACGTCGAAGTCGTAGTTCAGATCGTCGCCTGCGAGTAGCACGACGCTGGTGTTCGTGGTTTGTCGGGCAATCGCATTACCGAAGCCGGTATCGCGATCCCAGTACAACGCGTCCATCGAGAGATAGCCGTAGCCGCAACGAGCACGGATTGAGCTCGGCCCGCCGTAGCTGGGTTGGCAGGTTCCGTAGGCGTCTTCCCCTTGGAAGCCCCCTTGGGCGCCGGGAACACCCATGTCGGGCATCGCGGCACCGTAGTCGGCGCCCGATTGCATCGGGGCGCCGATATCGGCCCCGAGCGGAGCACTGCCGCCGCCGGGCATCGGATCGGCGAAGGAGACGGGTCGACCGTTTTGCGGGCCGGGACCGTAACCCATGGGACCGGGCATCTGGCCGTACGGCATTTGACCGGGCATTTGCGCCGAGACGGCACCGCACAGGGCCAGCAGCAACGCCGGCGTATTCAGAACATGGACGAGTTTCATGGCAGCCGTATCCTCGATCGGGGTTCGGTGTCGCCGCCGCACAGTCTGAACAGGTCGTCGGGACGATGTATCCCGCACACCTAAGGCCTGCACAACCGCTACGAAGCGTTCCACCGGATTCATCGGTACGATCGGAGGGGTAACTCAAACGGAAAATCCAGAGTTACCCCTCAATTCCTTAAAATCGTTACCGGCCGCAAAGTTTCGCGCATGGGTGGGGACGACCTAGTCGTGTAATGCCGTCCGCCGGCGAAAGCAATGAAGAATGCCGGCACCGCGGTTCGATGCCACACCCGGGTCGAAAGTTCGACCCAGGCGACCGATGGAGCTCCGGCTCCGATCGGCTCGGTCGCAGGAATGCAACGCGAACGGCGGGGCGGCCGTTCGCAATTGCCGTCGGTTCGCCGATCGCCGGAGGAAAGGACGCCGCGCCATGTCGCTACTTAGTTGGCTCCCCGGGTTCCGCGAAGCGAAGACGATCGCCTTGCATGCCCAAACGTTGCTCGATCGCTGTACGCACCGCATCGACGCCGCGATGATCGCTCGCTCCGCCGAGTTGCCGCGGGCCGAAGCGCTCGGCTATCTCCGCGCCAAGGCGATGCACCGTTTGGTGGCGGCGATTTCGACTTCCGGCGATGCCGCGGTCGCAGCGATTCCGTCGCGCCTGCATGCGGCCGTCCTAGCCACGGCCGTCGATCGCCTCACCTCGGCTCTCTGGCGTCATCGCGAGCAACGCCAAGCCGTTGCCGCACCGCGCCGTCGCGTCGCCTAGCGTCGTCGATCTCCGTGCAGTTCGCGGCCCGTTTTGCGCAAGCGTATTTGCCCCGCAAAACATGCAAAACGGGCCGCGCCAGATGCAGTGCCCCTCATTGCCCACCTCGGGCACGACCGGTACAATCCGTGCTTCTACGGGTTCCGCGAACCGGCTCGTCGACGCACGATGCTCTCCGCTCGTACGTCGCACCGGCCGACGACCGCCGCCGGCACTCGCAACGTGGGATTGCGGCTCGCGCGTCGCCGCGCAGGTCTCGCAATCGTCTCATCATCACCGACCGTTTCCCGAGCATTGAGGTTTCTTCATGTCTGCCGCTCCTGCCGCGTGTGATTTCGGCCTCATCGGTCTTGCCGTCATGGGCGAGAACCTGGCGCGTAACATCGAGAGTCGGGGCTACAGCATTGCAGTGAACAATCGCACGACGCACGTCGTCGACGATTTCATGAAGCGGTTCGGCGAAGGGCACAAGTTTGTCGGCTGCCACACACTGGAAGACTTGGTGAAGGCGGTCGCCAAGCCGCGGAAAATCATGATTATGGTCAAGGCTGGCAAACCGGTCGACGAACTGATCGATCACCTGCTCCCGCTGATGGAGCCGGGCGATGTGATCATCGACGGCGGCAACGAACTGTATACGAATTCGATCCGCCGCACGAAGTATGTTGAAAGCAAAGGGCTGCTCTTCATTGCCACCGGTGTCAGCGGCGGCGAAGAAGGTGCGCTGAAAGGCCCGAGCATGATGCCAGGCGGCACCCCGGCCGCTTGGCCGCTCGTGAAGCCGATCTTCCAAGCGATTGCCGCCAAGGTCGGACCGAACAACGACATTCCTTGCTGCGATTGGGTCGGCCCCGACGGCGCCGGCCAGTACGTCAAGATGGTCCACAACGGCATCGAGTACGGCGATATGCAGATGATCTGCGAAGCCTACTTGCTGCTCAAGACGACGCTCGGCCTGACGAACGCCGAACTGTACGACGTATTCTCGGAATGGAACATGGGCGAACTCGATAGCTACCTGATCGAAATCACGCGCGACATTTTTAGCGTGAAAGATCCCGACACGGGCAAGGACATGGTCGACCTGATCATGGACAAGGCGGGCGCCAAGGGAACCGGCAAGTGGATGAGCCAACTGGCGCTCGATCTCGGCGTGCCCAGCACGCTGGTCACCGAGGCCGTGTTCGCCCGCTGCTTGTCGGCCTTGAAAGATGCCCGCGTTCGCGCGAGCAAGGTCCTCACCGGCCCGACGGAAAAATATACCGGCGACAAGAAGAATTTCATCGAGTCGGTCCGCCAAGCTTTGTACGCCTCGAAGATCTGCAGCTACGCCCAAGGCTATGTGCAACTGCAAGCGGCGGCCAAAGAGAACAACTGGCCCCTCGACTTCGGCGGCATCGCCCTACTCTGGCGCGGCGGCTGCATCATCCGCGCTCGCTTCTTGGAACGGATCAAAGAAGCGTTCGACGCCGACAAGAATCTAGAGAATCTGCTGCTCGCGCCGTACTTCCAAGACGCGATCAAAAAGTCGCAACCGGCATGGCGACACGTCATCGAGACGGCGGTCAAGCTCGGTATTCCGATTCCCGCCTTCATGAACGCCCTGGCCTACTACGACGGCTACCGCAGCGAACGTCTCCCCGCGAACCTGCTTCAAGCTCAACGCGACTACTTCGGGGCCCACACCTACGAACGGCTCGACAAGCCGGGCACGTTCCACACCGAGTGGATCCAACTCCGCAAAGACCCGTCGTAACTCACCGAGTATTCATTTAGCCGCGAGGCTCGTCCCCGCGCCTTCTGAATCTCAAACACGCACCGAACTCGCGTCGACAAGCCCCGCGGCTAAATAACTAACACCGATGTCCACACCTAACGCCTACCTCACCGACCTTTTCTCCCTCGCAGGACGCACTGTCGTCGTCACCGGCGGCACCGGCGTCTTGTGTGGGGCCTTGGCCGAGGGATGTGCGAAGGCCGGCGCATCGGTCGTCGTCGCCGGCAGCAGTGCCGAGCGCGGCGGCGAACGCGTGAAAGCGATCGAAGCAGCCGGTGGCAAAGCGGCGTTCGTCCCGGTCGACGTCGTCTCGCGGACTTCCGTCGAAGCGCTGCTCGCCGAAACGCTCAAGCTGTTCGGACGCGTCGACGGCCTGATCAACGGCGCCGGCGTCAACTCCGGCTCCGCCTACTTCGACGTCAAAGACGAAGACTGGCAGCGGGTGATTAACATCAACCTGACCGGCGTTCATCTCGGCACGCAGATCTTCGGCAAGCACATGTCCGAGTCGGGCGGCGGCTCGATCGTCAATCTTGGCAGCGTGACGTCGCATCTCCCCCTTTCACGCGTCTTCGCCTACTCGGCCTCAAAAGCAGCGGTCGTCAACCTAACGCAAAATACGGCCCGCGAACTCGCGCCGTTCGGCGTTCGCGTCAACGCCCTCTGCCCCGGCTTCTTCCCGGCCGAGCAAAATCGCAAAATTCTCGATGCCACGCGAGTCGACAATATCATGCGACAGACGCCGGCCGCTCGTTTCGGCGAGCCCGACGAACTGATCGGCGCAACGCTGCTTCTGCTCGCACCAAAAGCCGGAAGCTTCATCACCGGAGCGGCCTACTACGTCGACGGCGGCTTCACCGGCATGCGGTTCTAAAGAAGTAACCGGTTGCCAGTTGCCGGTTGTCAGTAATTGCCCGACTTGTTCTGATACTGGCAACTGACTCCTGACCACTGGCAACTCCCGTGCATACTATCGTCATCTTCG
>CAMCTH010000512.1 GCA_945877965.1 Planctomicrobium piriforme
GATGTTCTTGCCGCGAAATTCCGAGCCCGCCATCATGGCTTCCAGCGTGCCGAGTTCTTGCTTCTGAATCGCCTGCTGCAAGCCGGGCAAGCGCCAATTCGGCAGTCCTTCGATCCCCGAGTCGGCCGGTTTGAAACGGCACTGTTCATACAGCGACGCGAGCCCTTCGTTGAACCAGTCGGGAACCTGCGGGAAGTCGAAGTCGATCAGGGCATGCGTCAGTTCGTGAATCAACGTCCCGCCGCCGGTCGAAATGTTCATCACCAACGTCCGGCGATCCGGCTTGTAGTAGCCGTAGACGCTGATGCCCGACTCGTTGAAGAGTTGCTTGGCGTAGCGATCGTAACTCGCCTCGCCGGAGAAGAGCAGCACGGTGATCGGCAGCGTCGGCGCCTTGCGAAAGTAACTGCGGCCCAGCGCTTTCGCTGCGGGGGCGATCGTGGTCTGATGCCATTGATCTAGGTCCGCCTCGCTCATGTCGCCGGCAAGCACGAACGGCTCGCGAATCAACACGGCGCACTCTTTGCCTAATTGCGGCCGGAGTTGCTCGGCCGTCTCTTGGCAGGCGACCGTCAGATGCGATTCGATTCGTGCTTGGACTTCGGTCTTCGAGGTCGGCGCCTCGCGATGCGGTTCGTCCGCGGCCAGCACATGATTTCCTGTGACGCCGGGCGAAGACGACGGCCGCGCCCATGTCGACAGCGCCAAGGCTCCGGCGACGATCGGCACGGGGCCGAGCAACAGCAGGATGAGGCGAGCACGCGTCACGACGTCGACCCGGCAAAGGCACGGAGTGGGAAACCGCTCTTATCTTAGCTTTCGCCCGCGGGGCGGAAAGCAGAATGCCGGCAACCGCACTAATCTGTCGGCCGGTTAATCGTTAGAACTTGCCGACGACCTTCATGATCTCGGCATAAGCGCCCCAACCTCCCGCAAGTGCCAAGCCGGCGACGGAGAGCCAAAGGAAAAAGTCCCACACTTTGCCGGGGGCGATCCGCGGGTCGCATTTGCGATAGCGGAAGAACAGGGCCGCGTAACCGAGCAACGGCAGCAGGAACGCCTGAGCCAAGCCCGACAAGATCACCAGCGCCACGGGATCCTTGGACCACATATAAACGGCCAACTGCATGAAGGGGAGCGTACCGCAGAGGAATTGAATCCACCAGATCCGCGTCTTGTCGTCCTTCTTGATGATGCCGTAGACGCCGAGTGCATCGGCCGCCACTCGGGCGTTGCCGGCCGTGGCAACGAACAACGTGCTGTACAACACGGCGAAAGCGCCGAACAGAAAGACCCAGCCGCCCCAAGGGTGGAAGACGTCGGCATACATCTTTTCGAGCGTCGGAATGAGCCCTTCCCGCGACGGCGACAAACCCTTCGGATGCAGCACGGCCGCACCGAGCACATAGAACGCCATCGTCGCAAAGGTGTAGATCACCATCGAGCACCAGGTGTCGACGCGCATGACCCGCATCCATCCTCGCGCCCGCTGCGCCCAGGCTTCCGAGGAATCTCGCGGCCCGGTGAAGCGTGCATAGCCTCGCTCGATGCACCAATAGGGATACGCAATCACTTCCGACGCTCCGACGCCGATGATGCCGAACGTCGCCAAAGCCACGCTCAGAGCACCCTCTTTGGCGGGCAGATGAAACGACAAGCCGTGCTTCAAATAATCCCAGCCGACTTGGGCATCGGAGAAGTAGGGGAGTGCGAAGACGTTGAAGACCGTCACGATCGTGAAGCCGGCCACGAGCACCGTCGAAACATTTTGGACGACGCCGTATCGCCCGATGAGCAACATGATCGACGTGACGATCGCGATGCCGACGCTGTAGTAGACGTCGTCGACGGTCGCCGTCTGCGGCAACTCGCTCATGCGGCCCGTCGCGCGGAGTTGTTCGATGAGGTCGAGCCGTTGCACGAAGTCGCCGGTGATCGGCCATTTCATCGCGAACAATTGGCCGACGCCGCCGAGGATGCCGCCGAGCTGCGCGATGGCGCTGGTCAGGAACATGAAGAACCAAGCCCACACGAGCCAACTGACGCGGAGTCGTGGGCCCGGAACGTGGTCGAGGGCCTCGATTGTCGGCACCCCTTCGGCCACGGCATAGCGACCGAATTCAACCTGCACGAAGACCTTGATCACGCAGCCGATCAAGATCAGCCACATCAGCGAATAGCCGGCGTCGGCGCCGGTTTTTGTCGTGGCGATCAGTTCGCCCGAGCCGACGATCGAGGCGGCGATGATCAATCCAGGACCGAGCCGGCTGAGAATTCCCGTGACGGTCGTCGGGGGAGTTTCGGTCAGGGCCGAGGGGGGCAGCGGTGCGGAGTTCGACATAGCGAGGGCGTACTGGGCGTGCGTTCGTAAGGGGGAGGCGTTTTGCCCCACGATTACAACCGGCCCCTCTGCCGCTGTAAAGCGAAAACCGGCCTGCCGAGAGCGCAGTTCGGTCTTTCAATGTCGAATTAATCGTTCATTAAGAACGCGCGGATCGAATGCCGCGGTCATTTCGTTCGTACACGACGCTACGAAGTGCGCCGCGACGACAATTTCGCGGGCGTCGGCTTCTGCGTCCCCATCGGGACGGCCGGGGCTGCGGACATAGGATCAGGTATCGGTTGTGCCTGCTCCTCGATGACCGTTCCTTCTTCGACGTATTCGACCTCTTCACCGGAGTAGCCGCCGAAGATCGAGCCGCGACGGCTCATGCCGCAGCACTCGGAATTCGATTCGCCCGGGTTGGTCGGTCCGCAATAGTCGTACGAAGGGCAGCACATGCGGCAACCCGGCGCGGCCAAAGCAGAAGCCAACACGACACTCGTCCAAAATCGCTTCGACATAGGACATCCCTTTCCGGCATCACAAAACTAACGAGGTCGCCCGACGCAAATGCTCTGGTGA
Organism: Planctomicrobium piriforme; assembly: GCA_945877965.1. GTDB lineage: Bacteria > Planctomycetota > Planctomycetia > Pirellulales > PNKZ01 > CAMCTH01. Next base: position 2,906 of record CAMCTH010000512.1, read on the forward strand.
GCAGCGGGGCGATAGGGTTATATTTCGGCGGAAAAGTCGGCATAATCCGCATCTTTTTCCACGCTTGCGTCAGGAATCATCTGTGGAAGCCGCGGCCCGAACCTCCCAGATTTCCCAGCGTTCGCCGCCGCCGGGCGATGCGGCTCATTCGGGCGGTGGCTATGGTTGGATCGCTGGCGTCGTCGCGGCAACGATCGGGGTGCGGCTCGTCGGCATCACGCAGCCGCTCGTCGGCACGTTTGCCACCAAGCATTGCGTCTACGCGATGATAGCGCGGAACTGGGGCGAGGGGCGTGCGCCGTTCTGGCAACCGACGCTCGATTGCTTAGCCGGCGACGAGCGAGCCTGGCATCTCATGGAGTGGCCGGCCTCGGCTTATGCGGCGGCTTGCGGCTGGCGCTGGTTCGGCGGCTCGCTCGATCTGTGGGGGCGTGCGGTCAGCATCTTTTGCATGGCCGCGGCGACGCTGCTGGCGTACCTGCTCGCACGACGTTGGTTCGGCGAGCCCGCCGCCCGGGCAACAAGCCTGCTCGTCGGCTTCGCGCCGATCAGCATCATCTACGGCCGCGGCTTCATGCTTGAGCCGTCGCTTGTCTTCTTGTCTTGCTTGGCGATCTACGCATTCGATACGTGGCTACGCGACAAACGAATCGTCTGGCTGATTGTTTCCGCCGTTGCGCTCTCGCTGAGCGTGCTCACGAAGGTCTACCAACTGCTATTGATCGTGCCGCTTATCGTTTTGTTCGTCAGATCGACGAGTCGCGGACGAGCAATTTGGATTGCGGCCGTCGTCGGAGCCGTCGCGTTGGCTCCGGCTGCCGCATGGTATTACTGGGTAAGTACGGTCTCCGCGACCTCGGGCCCGGCCGTCGATTATCACCCTTCCGCACGCGCCGCGATCCACGGCATTCCGCATCCGCTACTGTATGATCCTGCATACTACGTTGGGGTGGCGCGAAACTTGGCGACGATGGCGCTCACGCCATTGGGACTACTACTCGTCGTCGCCGGATTGTGTGATCGACGAGTACGTCTGTCGTTGCCGTGGTTGGCGAGCTGTGTGCTGCTGCTTTTTCTGCTGCCGCTGAAGTTTCACGTCGCGGACTACTACTACTTGAATCTCCTACCTCCCGCGGCGTTGCTGGCCGGCTTGGGATGGCAAGTCGTCGTCGAACGCTTCGCGCCGTCGCGAAGCATGGTTGCGATCGCCCTAGTAGGAAGTCTGTTGATTGCGGCGCGGTACACGATCGGCCCGACTTGGCGATTAGCGGACGAAGATCGCGACGTAACCGCGGCCGCTGCCGTTGTTCGCGAAGTGACCGCCGTCGATGAGCCCGTCGCGACGCTGCACGGATCGACGCTCG
>CAMCTH010000513.1 GCA_945877965.1 Planctomicrobium piriforme
TCGGCTCTGGTGGAGGCGAAAGGAGGAAACAAGGAGCAGGCCGCGCGGCCCGGCGGTGCCAATGCTTCGTTCACGATTCACGAACATAGAGCAAGTAACGGTCGCACGCTGCGCTACAGCTTGTTCGTGCCGCCGAACCGCTCCGAGCCCTTGCCGTTGGTGCTCTGCTTACATGGTGCCGGCGGCAATACGGCCGCGGCAAATCTCCTGGCCGGCCCGGCGTCGCAGCAAAAGCATCCCTGCGTGGTTCTCGCACCGGCCTGCGACGGACGCGGCACGCGCTGGGCTGAAAGCTCGTTTCGTAGTAATGAAAAGCAGCGTTCCGTCGCACCAGAGTTGATGGAGACGCTGGATAAGATCGTCCAAGAAGCGAAGATCGACCCCACACGAATTTATGTGACCGGTCAATCCATGGGAGGCGTCGGCACCTGGGGCTTGATCGCAACCTATCCCGACCGCTTCGCCGCCGCCGTACCGATCTGCGGCATTTGGGAACCGGCGGACGCTCCGAAGATGGTAAAGGTGCCGATTTGGGCCTTCCACGGAGCCAAAGATCCGACCGTGCCCGTCGATGGCAGTCGTCGCATGATTGAAGCCCTCAAAGCCGCCGGCGGGTCACCGAAGTACACGGAGTTTCCCGAAGTCGGACATGGTAGTTGGGATGCGGCGTATGCTACCGAAGGGCTCTGGGATTGGTGTTTTGCGCAGCGTCGCTGAGGCCGGTATAGCCGCCTGCATCGGCCCAAATTGACGTCGTTGACTATTTTGCGGCGTTACCCTGTACGCTGATCCAACGACTTTTCCTTGACGGTTGTTCAGCGGTTTTGCGGCAGATTTCGGGAAAACGGCGACCTTTCCGTGGCGTTCGGCCGAGCGAACACCTTGGTTCTTTGGAAATTGAATGCCGTTTGCAGCTGTAACTGCTGCTCAGCGCGCAGTTGTAGCGTCGTCCAGCTGTGACATCGCGTTTGCACGGCGAACGCCGGTCACGCGGAGGGACGGAGCATCACGACCGACAAGTGCTTTCGTTCCGCATGAACCGCGACCTACAAGTCGACCTTTGCACCCGGCCCTGCTTTGTGTCACGACATTCAGGACTTTTGTGCGCGAGTTCTCGCAATTTAGGTCGATGTCGTTCCCGGCTTGGGAGCCCATGTTAGGGGAGCGGGATCTGCGGAATGGTGTTCGGCGGACAAGAGATCAGTTCACCAGAAACGTGTTTCCTTGTCTTCCCGGACGGCCGGCTTTAACTGCCCATTCAAGGCGAGTACGACACAAAAGCCGACGGCACGAAGATCGGTGGACCGGCGCGCCTCAATCAACAGTCACAAAATTTCTTTCGAACAAGCGCAAGCGAACATCGGGGCGATGGAGCGTGACCCAGAGTTCACCGGGGGCCGCTTCGAACACCTCCGCGGAATGGACGCAGCGGCCTGCCTCCTTCATGTTTGGCGTGCCAGTCCGATGGACCAGCGTCGCGGTTGGAGACCAAGTCTTCCCTTCGTCCGCAGTGAAGGCTACGCACAGCCGGGCACCCGCGTTGGGTTCCTCTTTAGTCCGTTCCGCGCCAAGTTCGACCCACAATCGGGCCAGACGGCCACTCTGCAGGCGAGTCAACGTGGCGTGCTGCGACGTGGAGTACGCCGATTTCACTTCCTGGGCATCGGCCCAAGTCAGACCACCGTCGATAGAATAGGTCTCGCACGGACGACGATGTGCGAGCAGCATCCACAACCGACCGTCCGCAAGCTCGGCCATCGTTCCCGCACGGGCACCGTCGTGCAGATCGCCAGCCCCGTTCGGCCAGGCAAACTTGGGATCGATGACTTGGCCCGTCTGCCACGTCTTTCCATCGTCGTCGGAGATGACGCAAACGGAGCGCCAACGACTCGGACGTTCAAACGTGACATGCGGAACGGCTGCTACGATGCGACCCGAGCGCAGTTGAATGATACTGCGAGTGTTCCCCGTAAATCCTCCCAGGACGAGCTGCGGCCGCTCCCAAGTATCGCCGTCGTCGAGACTGCGCTGGATGTACAAAGGCATTCTTGCGTTTTCCGCTTGAGAGCTGGTGAGCGGCCCAGTACGTACTAGTTCCGCTTCATTGGCAAAGGCCCAGAGCAGCGTACCGTCACGGGTGTGGAGGAGCGCCGCCGCTCCCTTGTCGCGTTTGAATACCTTGCCGTCCACGGCCGTCGGCTGACGCTTTGCCGACCAGGTCATTCCTTGATCCGTACTGATTTGCACGTCGTCGCCGGTCACCGTGAGGATGCCGCCGTCGCGGAGGTGGATGAAGGGGCCCACGAATGGGACGGGAAGAGCCTTGGCCCGGTCATCCACCAAGATAGAGATCGTCTCCTTCCGATCTTTGACTTCCATCGACAGCATGCCGGTCGGCGTATCGGCAGCCTGTGCCGGCGGTCCATTCGCCACCACAAGCAGGGCCAATCCCAGAAGAAAGCAGAAACTCTTGCGTTTGAGCATTCCATTTCCACCCAATGTTGAACTACGGCAGCGGTGACCCAGGACGTCTATTCCTCGGCCGTGAACCGGGTAAGTTTGTTCGAACGCACTGTGTTGTGAATGACTTGGCCCTCATGGCCGCGACGGCCCCCAGAATGTAAGGCCGCCGATTGCCGAGGTTGTGAATCATGAAGGTCTCCCTGTCCGAGCGCAAACGATTACACCAACAATTCCTTGAGCGGGCCGAACAAAGCCGGATCATCTTTGAGTCCTTTCGGCAGGTTGAACGTGTCACGCGGTTTTCCCATCGCGTGCAGCAAAGTGCAGTACAGGGCATTGATGGCCGGGTTGGAACGCGGCGCGGCGCCCCAGAAGCTTTCCTCGTCCTTGCTGCGAAGTTCCTTGGTGGGGTACGAAACATACTGCCCGGCCTTGAACGTGCCGCCGAGGTTGCCGACGAGCAAGAACGGCCAGTTTTCTCCTCCCGTGTGCTGACGGTTGGCGCTGTCACTGGTGAAAACGAGAAGCGTATTGTCGAGCATCGTGCCCCGGCCTTCGGGCGTGGCCTGTAGCTTGGCCAGTAGTTTTGCCGTTTGTTCCGCGAGGTAGCGGCGATATTTCGCGAGCACCTGGTGGCCAAGGAGTTTCGTCTCGTTGTCGAAGCCGTTATGACCCAGCCCGTGGGTGTGCGTGTTGGTGATGCCGGAGTACGACGTGCCGAGCTTGCAGAGGCCGGAGGTAATCGTCACCACGTTGGTCAGGCCGGTGATCAGGGCCGCGACGGCAATGTCGCACTGCAGGGCGAAGGTGTCGGTCATCAGTTCGACCGGCTTCGCAGGCATCTTCGGGGCGTGCTTCTTCAGCAGGCCGGCGTCGAACATCTTCGATAGCTGATCGTCGCGCTTGGTGAGCGATTCCATCGCTTCCAGGTGATAGTCCATCTGTTCTCGCTCGGGGCCGGCGAACTGCGACTTCATCCGCTTCACATCGCCGCTGACAAAGTCGAGCAGGTTCTTGCGGGCCGCGAAGTCGTTACGAGAGGCTCCCAAGCTGCCAAAGAGCGACTCGTAGGCGAGTTCGGGCCGGCACTGCGCGGCAATGGGCTTGTTCGCTCCCCACGCCGACGAGACGAGCGCCGCGGTCGTCGACTCCTTGCCTGCCGCGATGCCGAGCACCAGCAGCGGGAAGACGCCGGGGTTTACCCTCGCCGCAGCCGCGTCGATCGACTCACCGACGATCGAACGATACTTGTCGCTCGACGGGAGCCCCGATAACGAGCGGAATCCGCCGCCGTGGTCGGGGGACAGGTGATAGGCTCGCAACCCCTGCACGATCGTCATGCGATCCTGGAACGGAGCGAATGGTTCGATATCGTCTGGGAGCTTCAAGCCCTTCATCGGCACCTGCCGTACCGTCTCCGTGCCCAGCGGTAAACCCACCGGCTGAATCCCCGTCTCGGCGAAGCCGTTATCGAACAGTACGAACACGATTCGCTTCGGCGGGGTGTGGTTTCCCTCGACATTGGCCGCGAGGGTCTTGAGCATCGGCGCGAAAACGATCCCGCCGGCACCGGCGGAGACGCCCTTGAGTAGCTTGCGACGTGTGAGCATGATCGGTTCCTGGGCTACTTGGTGGACTCGGTCAGTCGGGAGCGTGTGAGAAAGGCATCCGATGTCAGTAACGATGCGATCAGGGCGTTCATACTGCCGTGGCTATCCGCATAGGCACGGTGGGCCGCGACGAGCGTCGGTCCGTCCGCCAAAGTTTCGTTGCGGCCGAAGAAGTAGCGGAAGGCATGGCGGACGA
>CAMCTH010000514.1 GCA_945877965.1 Planctomicrobium piriforme
TGCCAGTCAGAATTAACAATCTGGCAACTGACCACTGACAACCGGCAACTATGCCCATGCCCACGATCCTCGACAAAATTACCGCCGTGAAGCGCGACGAAATCGCGCGCGCGAAAGAGGCGAAGTCGCAGGCGATCGTCGAGCGCGAAGCGGCCGCCGCGCCGTCGCCGCGAGGTTTCTTCTCCGCACTCGCCTCGGGCAAGCCGATCAAGCTGATTGCCGAAGTAAAAAAGGCGAGCCCGTCGAAAGGGGTCATTCGCGCCGACTTCGAACCGGTCGCCATCGCGCGGACTTATGCCGAGCATGGCGCGTCGTGCCTAAGCGTCTTGACCGACGAGCAGTTTTTCCAAGGAAGCTTGGATTACTTGCAAGCGGTTCGGGCGGCGGTCGATCTGCCGGTGTTGCGGAAAGATTTCATTCTCGATCCGTATCAGGTGTACGAAGCCCGTGCCGCGGGGGCCGACGCCGTGCTGCTGATCGCCGAGTGTCTGGACGATTGCGGTCTGCGGAGTTTACATCGGCTGATCGTCGACCTTGGCATGGCTCCGCTCGTCGAGCTTTATGAACCTTCGAATTTGCAGCGAGTCTTCGACGCCGGTGCGACGCTGATCGGCGTCAATAATCGCAACTTGCACACGTTCGAAGTCGATCTTGAGCATTCGATTCGACTGCGCAAGTCCGTTCCCGGCGAATGCGTCTTCGTTAGCGAGAGCGGCATCGGTTCGCGGGCCGACGTCGAGCGCCTCGAGGCGGCCGGCGTCGATGCGATCCTCGTCGGCGAAAGTCTCATGCGTCAGCCGGACATCGGTGCGGCCGTCGATGCACTATTGGGCCGCAAATAGCCCGGTTTCGTCGTCGCGTAGCTGCTGCGCGAGTTTTCGCGCGGATACATTCAGCGGATAGCCCGGCAGTTCGTCGAGCGGCACCCATTGGGCGGCTGCATAGCCGACCGGTTTCAATCGCCCGCCGCCGGTCGTCGCGGCAAAGGCATCGAGCGTAATCCGAAACCGCGTGACGCCGTACTTGAGCGTGTAGAGCCGTTCGCCGACGACGAACTTTAATCCCAAGGCCGCGTGGGCGTGCTGCTGCAATTCCGCGGCGATGTTCGCCGGTTGCTCGGCCGCGAGTGTGAACCGCGGAAAGTCCCACAGCCCCGCCCAGCGTTGCCCCTCGGCCCGTTGCACAAGCAAGACGTTGCGAGTGCCGCGTTGTCGCACGATCAACGCCCCTTCGTGCACGTCTTCGAACTTCGGCGGCTTCTTGAGTCGTGGGATCTCCCGCTGCAAGCCGAGCTTGAACGTCGGACAAAGCCGCGCGACGGGACATTGTCCGCAGCGCGGTTCGCGGGGCGTGCAGATCAGCGCGCCGAGTTCCATTAACGCTTGGTTGAATAATCCCGGTTCTCGCGTCGGCACCAACGCCGCGGCCCATTGCCACAAATAATCTTGCCCCGGCTTGGCATGCGGATCGCCGCGAAAGGCGGCAAGTCGACTGAAGAGTCGCACCGTGTTCGCTTCCAGAATCGGCTCCGGCAGATCGAACGCGATCGACGCAATCGCCCCGGCCGTGTAACGACCGATTCCGGGCAGCGTGCGAATTGTCGCGGCGTCATTGGGGAACTTTCCGCCGTGCTCGGCGACGATCACCTGCGCGGCGCGATGCATTTGCCACGCACGGCGATAGTAGCCGAGCCCCTCCCAGTGTCGCAGCACGTCGTGTTCGTCGGCCGCTGCGAGTGCCGCAACGGTGGGGAACGCTGCCGTAAAACGGTTAAAATAGTCGATGACCGTTGCGACCTGCGTCTGTTGCAACATGATCTCGCTGACCCAGACGGCATAGGGATCGCGCGAACGCCGCCACGGCAAATCGCGCCGCTCGCGATCGAACCAAGCTCGCAGCGATTTTCGAAACGCGTTTTTCCAGGCCGTCGTCGGCAGTGCGGCCTCGGTCGATTCGGCAACGGGAGTTCGCGGAGAACGCGAAGTGCGACGAGCGGTCACTTGGCAGCGCCCGCCGGCACCACGATTTTCCCCGTTGCGGGATCATAGTGGGGCATCACGCTCGAATATTCGACCTTGGCCGTTTTCCGCAACTCGGCGGCCAATTCGCGAAACAGTTCGTTTTGCGCTCCACCGTAGAGGTGATCGCGCACGTCGGTCCAGGGCTTCGTGCCGGGACGTTCGTCGACGACCGTAATCAGATGGACGCCGAACGGAGTGACGACCGGCGGGCTGATCTCCCCCTTCTTCAGCTTGAAGGCGGCGGCCGAGAACTCTTCGACCATCACTTCGTGTCGCGGGATAAAACCGAGATCCCCGCCGCGCTCGCGGCTCGGTCCGGACGAGCGTTGCGTGGCGGCATCGGCGAAGGCGAGCTTGCCGCCGGTGATTTCTTCTCGTAGTTTTTGAGCCGCCGCCACGACGCCGGCAATCTCCCCTTGTTCGCCTCGCCCTTCGACCCGCAACAGGACATGACTGACCCGCAGCTCCGTCCCGTCAAAGTCGCGACGATGCCGTTCAAAATACTTTTCTAACGCGGCGTCGTTGAGATGCTCGCGAGCATAGCGGTTCCAGCAGATGTCCCAGTAACGCAGGTCCGCTAGGTCTTGTTCGGTGAAACCGTTTTGTTGCAGGTAATATTCCCGCGACTGGGCTTTCAGTTGCAGGTTCGTGTTAAAGTTTTCTTCCGCTTGCCGCAACTCGTCGGCCGTCGGTTCGTAGTTCAACGACTTGAGCTTGGCGAGCACCAAGCGGCGGTTGATCGTTTGCTCCAGGCTTTGCGCCTGCAACATCGGCACAATTGCCGGCGGCACCGACTTACCGCGGAGCGCCGTGACCAGCGTGTGCTTCACCTGGCGCAAACGAATCGGCTCGCCGTCGACGACGGCTGCAATGATGTCATCCGGCGTTTGTGCCGACGCGACCTCGGCGCAGGCACCGAACAAGCCGGCCGTCGACAACAACAAAAAAACGAGTTTCGCCACGGAGCGGGTCCTTAGGGGAGCGGCAAGTCGCGGAACTCGAATTCGACCGGCAGGGCGACGAGGTCAGCCGGCGTCTGATAGACGAGCACATGCCGACTCACATCGTCCGGCGCGGGAAACAACAATCGCAACGTGAGTTCGTCGTCGGCTTGGCGAATCAACTCGATCGTGCCGGGCGGAATCTTCGCGCCGTCGGGTCCTTCGAGAAAGGCCGGGTTCTTGTAGAACCAGGCGCGATGCGATTCCAGGGCATTCGCCGGCCGATCGTAGCGGAGTCGCAACGTCGCTTCGACGCGGCCGTTGCCGGTCTTGGACGAATCAAGCGTCACCGTCGCTGCAGCGGCCCGTTGTTCTTGCTTCTCGCGCTCGCCGAGTTGCTCGAAGCGAAACGTATGCATCTCGGCCGGCAACAGGACGTCGAACGTTCCCCGCAGGCTTTTGACCGTGCGAACGGATCGCGGCGGGGCGACGAAACTGAGCTTCACATCGACCTTCGAGGCTCGCCCTTGCGGGGGAATCTCCAGGACCGCGTCGGGATTGCTCGGCGCGATCGTTTGGTCGGCATCGTCGACGGCTGTGAACTTCGCCATCCGAACCGTGATGAACAGCGGCCGCAGTCGCGGCTCCCAGGCGGCTTCAAGTTCAATCTGCAGATCGGAATTAGCGGCGACGAGCGACCGCGAGATCGTCAGCTTCTTGGCCTGCACGCGGAACGCGCCGTCATAACGCACATAAGCTGAAATCGACGGCGACGCGGCAGTTCGCGCGATCAGCGCCAGGCCCTCTTCATGGGCAAAATGATACGGCTCCAAGCCGGTGACTTCGCCGAGCCGATCGACCGTCTCCCAAAACGGCAAGTCGCGGACGTCGAGCGTTACGGGAATGTCGTCGCTCTGTTGGCCGAACTGACGGCGATAGTCGAGCAGCTTGTCGTCGGTCTGACGCTCGATCTCCGCCAGCACTTCGGCCAACGGCTTGTCTTTGACGGCGAGCGTCACCTTCGCGCCATGCAGATTGGCGGCGGCCCGAACTCTGAGTAACGCCAGACGGATGCGATCCAAGCGCAGCGCCAACTCGGCCGAGTCGTTCTGTTTCAACCTCGGCAGCATTTCGAGCACGGCCGGACCGAGTTCGATCAGCTTTTGCTCGGCCGCGTCGCGTACGGCCTTCTGCGGAGCGTCGAGTTCGCGGACCAACGAGCGAACCGACGCCCCGTCGGGCGCGATTTGCAGCGGCAGCAGAAGCACCAGCGCGAGGAACGTTTGCATGCGTTTAGCCGCCGGG
>CAMCTH010000515.1 GCA_945877965.1 Planctomicrobium piriforme
TCCGGGCCGACAACAGGCGGACCACTGCCTGCGCGTCCGGCGGCCACTTCGCCATCATCTCGTCCGTGAGTTCAATCGCCATGCTGACGTTATGGCCGATGACCTCACTTCGCGCAAGCCCAATCAAACACCGACTTGTGAACGATTACTTCGACGACTTATCAAGCACGGCACTCGACGAGGGCATTTTCTTGATGTTTTATCGCACAATCGTGCAGCCGTTTCTTGTAATCTTGCTCGCCGCGGCGGCGGTCACCTTGCAGGCGGCGGAGCGGGTGCTTGAGCCTGCGTTTCGTCATTTGCGTAATGCTGAGCCGCGCGAATGGTCGGACTTTGCCGAGCGGGCCGAGGCGAGCGAGTTGGTGTTGCCGTTCGAGGCGGATGCCGCATTCCAGCCGCAGACGTTGCGCTTGCGGCATCGCGACTTGAAGCAGACTTGGGCCGTTCAACTCGACGGCCGAGAGATTGCCAAGCTGCCAACGGACGAGAACGAGATGGTGACGTTCTGGTCGTTGCCGCCGGAAAGTCGGCGGCCCGGCAAGCATGAATTGCGGATCGGCTGCCGCAGCAAAACGCCCGACGACGTGCTGATCGGCAGCGCCGTTCTGGAAACTCGCTCGCGCGACGAACTGCTCGGCGAAGCGACCGTCGAGGCCGAGGTCGTCGACATTGCGGGCAGGCCGATGCCGTGTCGGCTGACGATCGTCGACGCGAACGGTTCGCTAATGACGCTCGGTCTTGCGAGCAGCGAGCACGTCGCCGTGCGACCGGGAGTCGTCTACACGAGCGACGGCCACGCGAAGTTCGCGCTCCCTGCGGGGACGTACACGCTCTATGCCGGCCGGGGCTTTGAGTATTCGTTGGCTCGCGAGTCGTTGGTGCTGAAACCGGGCGAGACGGTGCGGCCGAAGTTGACGCTGACGCGCGAAGTGTCGACCGACGGCTGGGTCAGCTGCGACACGCACATTCACACGCTCACCTTCAGCGGACACGGCGATGCGACGATCGACGAGCGGATGCTGACGTTGGCCGGCGAAGGAGTCGAACTGCCGATTACGACCGAGCACAATCGCCACGTCGACTATCGCCCGTTCGCCGAAAAGCTCGGCCTTTCGCGGCATTTTACTACGGTCGTCGGCAACGAGGTGACGACGAAGGTCGGCCATTTCAACGTGTTTCCGCTGACGACGACGGGGCCGGTGATCGACCATCTGGGGGAAGAATGGCAGTCGGTCGCGACGGCGATTCGCACCGTCGTCGGCGGCGCAGAGAACGGGACGGCACCGATCGTCGTGCTCAATCATGCCCGGGATGTTCATCAGGGCTTTCGTCCGTTCGATCCCGGGCGACACATCGCCGCGGCCGGCGAAGATCGCGACGACTGGAAGCTGCAGGCCGACGCGATGGAGGTGATCAACTCGGGCGCGGTCCGGACCGATCCCTGGACGTTGTTCGAAGACTGGATGGGACTGCTCAATCGCGGCTTCCAACTCGCACCGATCGGCGCGAGCGACACGCACGATGTGTCGCGGTACATCGTCGGCCAGGGGCGGACGTATCTCGAAGTCGATGATCGCGACCCGGGCAAGATCGACGCGGCCGCCGCCATGCGGAGCTTGCGCGAGGGACGCGTCATGGCAGGGATGGGTTTGCTCTGTCGCGTGAAGGTCAATGAACGCTTCGGCCCCGGTGCGTTGGTGCCGCACGAGGATCGGTATCGCGTCGACGTCGATGTCCTCGGGCCGTCGTGGGTCGGCGTCGATGAGGTGCGGATTTATTTGAACGGCATCCGAGTGCCGGCGACCGAGTCGGATGCCGTCTCGGACTCGACCGCGAGTTTGCCGCCGGGCGTGCGGCGGCGACTGCGAGTCTCGCTGCCGAAGTTGACGCACGACGCCCATCTCGTCGTCATCGCGAACGGGCCTGGCATCGATGCGGCTTATTGGCCGACGGCGAAGCCGTATCAGCCGACGTCGCCCGACCATGCGGGCTACGTCATCGGCTGTTGCGGCGCGATTCGGATCGACGCCGACGGCGACGGGAAATTTAGCAGCGCCTTCGATTACGCCCGTCGCTTGACCGAGTCAACCGTCGACACAGCCGCGTTGGTACGGCAACTCGCCGATTTCGACGAGGCCGTGGCGATTCAAACGGCAAGCGTGCTGCATCGTCGCGGCGGCGGTCGCTTCGAGCAGTTGGTCGATGCCGCCGACCAAGCCCCCCCGCAGACGAAGCGCGGCGTGCAGGTCTATTTCAACGGCTGGAAGGCGTTGCTGCCGAAGTAGCGTCGCGTGCGTTCGCCGAGGCGTTACGCAAACGCCGCGCGGAGTTCCTTCAGATAGCGCGGGCAGGCTTCGCGCGGGTCGTCGCCTTCTTCGTACTCGAGGACGACGTAACCGCGGTAGTTGGCGTCACGCATCATTTTGGCGAGTTTCTTGAAGTCGCTCTCTTCTTTGGGCACGCCCTTGTCGAGGCCGCGGCGGATGGCGACTTTGATCTGCACGTTCATTGCGTACGGCGCAATGCGGGCCAAATCGGCATACGGATCGGACGACCAGAAGTTGCCGCTGTCGAGGTTCACGGCGAACCACGGGCTCTTCACCCCTTCGACCAACTGCATCATGCCGTCGACCGTCTGCGTGAGGCCGCCGTGATTTTCGAGCGCCAAGATCACGCCGTGCTTGCCGGCGTAGTCGCAACACTCTTCCATCCCGGCGATCGCCAGCTTCTGGGCCTCTTCGACCGTTTGGCCCTTCTGAGCGTTGCCGGAGAAGATGCGAATAACCGGCGCGCCGAGGATCTCGGCGTTCTCGATCCATTGCTTCACGTGCGCGATCTCCTTGTCGCGGGCCGGGCCGGGGGGCAGGCAGAGATCGTCGCGGATCGCGGTCCCCGAGACGTCGAGGCCGAGTTCGAAGCAGAGCTTCTTGACGGACCGCAAGTAGTCGGGCTTCACATCGGCCGGGAAGTAGTACGACGTGAGTTCCGTTCCTTCGCAGCCAAACTTCGCGCAGTCGGTGATGAAGTCTTCGAGCGTGAGCTTGTCTTTTTTTCCGGTCAGATACTCGCGATAGCTGTAGGCGGCGAGGCTGAACTTGAACTGCGGCTTGCCGGGACGCTTGAGCGGCTCGATCGCATAGAGTCGAGGAGTCGGCTCCGACTGAAACAACGCTCTGCCGGTCGCCAGGGCCGCGGTGGTCGACAAAAAACTTCTACGCGAGAACCCGGCCATGCCAACCTCCGCGGATGCAATGAAGATAGATCGTGCGTTGCTGCGGCCGATTATGACCCGGCGTCGTCGCGGTCTCAAGCGACTTCTGCACGTGATCGTGTCGCCGCAATAAAAAAGCCGGGGCCGCGCTGCTGTGCGGCCCCGGCTCGATTCGAACTTTCCAACAGGCGCGATTCGTCCTACTACGCCGGCTTGGCGGCGATGTGGACGAACGTGTGGACGTGCGGCAATACGCGGTAGTTCCACACAAAGCCCGGGCCTTCCAAACGCCAGAAGTGCCACGGCTCTTTTTCGTTGCCGTCGTCGTCGGCGTAGAAAGCGAGGTGCATTTTTTCGAGTCCGCCGTTGGCTTTGACGAGCGTCATCACCTCGTCGGCGTCTTCTTTTCGATACGGCATCAGAATGTCGCGCATTACCTGCTCGACGAGTTGCCGCTGATCGCTGGAGAGATCGTCGTAGCCGATGCCCGGTTTCGGTGCATCCGCCGCAGGTAGCTTGACCGAGGCGGCTTGTTCGCCCGGCATCTTGTTGCGGACGACCGCTTGCTTGCGCTGCTTTTCATCGAGCGCGCCGTAGACGCTGAGGACGCTCTTCGTCTGATAGAAGAAGACGTTGCCGGGGCTGTAACCGACGGCGCTGTGGCCGTAGTACATCGGGCCGCCGAACGCCGTGCCCGGCTCGCTGTTGCCGTCGCAGCGGACGGTCAGGTGATGGCCGGCGAAGACGAGGCTGAACTTCTGGTCGTCGGTCGGCTCACCAAAGATAACAGCCCCGAGACCGTCGAACGACTTCGAGCCGTCGAAGCGACCGGCCCGGCTGAGTTTTTGATAGCCTTCGTCGCCCGAGCAGATCGAGCGGAAGATTTGTTGGCAGAGTTCTTGTTGCGGCTTCGTGTAGTTGTCGCCGATCCGTTTGCCGAAGTGCGGCGCGTTGACCATCCGGAGTCGCGTCGGCAGGCCGCCGTCGGCGCCGTGATCCCAAGCGTAGACGAGCGACTTCTTTTGGTCGTCCGACAGCGTGGCATAGAGTTCGCG
>CAMCTH010000516.1 GCA_945877965.1 Planctomicrobium piriforme
GGGTGAAGCTAAGCCGGGTGAAGCTAAGCCGGGTGAAGCTAAGCCGGGTGAAGCTAAGCCGGGTGAAGCTAAGCCGGGTGAAGCTAAGCCGGGTGAAGCCAAGCCGGGTGAAGCTAAGCCGGGTGAAGCCAAGCCGGGTGAAGCCAAGCCGGGCGAGGGGAAACCTGGAGAAGGAAAACCCGGTGAGGGGAAGCCGGGCGAAGGTCAGCCGTCGCCGGGCGGTCAACCGCAGGACTCGCCGCCGCAAGAATCCTCGCCGACCGACTCGCCGCAGAAGCGGATCGCCGCTGCGCAGCAAAAGATGGCTGAGGCGCAGAAGAAGTTGGAAGAAGCCAAGAAGGATGGAGCCGTCGAAGACCAAGACGCGGCCCTTCGCGAACTTGAACAAGCCAAGGCCGAGCTTGAAGAAATCCTTCGCCAGCTGCGCGAAGAAGAGTTGGCCCGCCTGTTGGCTCAATTGGAACAGCGGTTCGCCGAGATGCTGCGGATGCAAGAAGCCGTTTATCGCGATACGCATGTGCTGCACGCCGTTCCTAAGCCGACGCGCGGCAAGGCCGAAGAAATCGAGTCGGGCCGCCTCAGCCGCGACGAAGCGCTGATCCTCGTCGAGGCCGACAAGGCGCTGAACGTCCTCCGCGAAGAGGGCTCGGCCGTCGCCTTCCCCGCCACCTGCGAACAGATGCGCGACGACATCGCGCAAGTCGTTAAACTGCTGGCGGCGAGCAACGTCGATGAACTGACGCTCGGCATCGAAGAAGACATTATCGCCGCGCTGAAAGACATGATCGAAGCGCTGAAGAAGGCGCAAAAGGATTTGAAAGACAAGAAGAGTCCGCCGCCCGGCGAAGGGGGACCGGCCGAACCGCCGTTGGTCGACAAGATCGCCGAGTTGAAGATGATTCGCTCGTTGCAACTCCGCGTCAATCGTCGGACGAAGTTGATTGCCGACACCGCCGCCAAGACCTCCGATCCCGAGTTGCTTCGCACGCTGCAAGACTTGGCCGAACGTGAACAGGATGTGCATCGCATTACGCGCGATATCGTTCTAGGAAAAAACAAATGAGAAACTTCGCTCTGCTGCTCCCAGCGTTGCTCCTTGCCGCATTGCTCCTCGGCGCGTCGTCGGCCTCGACCGCGTTCGCAGCCGACGGCGCCGCAACCCCGCGCGCGACCGAAGAAGTCCGTCGCTTCGGTCGCATGCCGGTCGACGAGATTCGCCGCGAACTCCTCCCCCGCCTCACCGCGGCGGACGACGTTACTCCGATCGTCGGCACGGTGCTGGAAGCGATGTGGAGCGGACCCGAAGTCGCAACGGGCGACGTCGTCGAAGCCGTTGCACAGTCGACCGCCCTGGTCGACGATCGCGCCGCTGCACTCGTGCGCCTTTGCTCGGGCTTGACCGATCCTTGGCATGTGCCGCAGCAAGCGTGGCTGAACGAAATGTCGCTCGACCCGTGGGTCCGCGATCAGTTGCGGCTCTACTTCGGTCGCTGGCTCGCTCAACGCAAAATGTACGACGCCTCGCTCGAGATGCTCGCCGGACTGGAACCCGAAGACGTCGTCGACCCGGCCGTGTTGCTGTTCTATCAAGGGGCCGCCTATCACCATCAGCTTCGCAAGACGGCCGGTCTCCGCGCGCTCGATCGATTGCTGAACGACGTGAGCGATTGCCCGCAGCGGTTCGAGGTCGTCGCGGGCCTGATGCGCGAGGATCTGAAGAAACTAGAAGACGAAACGCTCGACCACATCGCCCGCCGGATGGACGACGTGCATCGTCGGCTCGACATCGGCGACGGTAGCCGCCGCACGCAGCGGATCGAAGACGGCATCGTCGATTCGCTCGACAAGATCATCGAAGAACTCGAAAAGCAGCAGCAAGGGGGCGGCGGCGGTGGAGGCGGCGGCGGACAATCGTCGTCGCCGATGCAAGACAGCCGCATCGCCAAGCAGAAAGGGCCGGGCAACACCGATCGCAAAGACGTCGGTCGTAAGTCCGACTGGGGCGATCTCCCCTCCGAAACGCGCGAGGAGATCAAGCAGCAACTCGGCAAAGATTTGCCGGCACATTACTACGATCTAATTCAGCAGTACTTCGGCAACCGCAGCGCCGAAGGGAAGCCCGGCGCGAAGTAGTCGCAAGAGTAGTCCGACCAGGCAGTCGCGCTACAGCTACCGAAGTCACGGCATGAAGCAGAGAACGAGGCGAGAATGATTGCGTGTTGGTTGTTGACCCTGGTGACGGCGGCGGTGGAGTTCGAGGCGGTCACCGTCGACGGCATGGCCGTCCGCGGGGAGCTGCGTGAATTCACGGCCGATCAACTCGTGATCCGCGCCGCCGACGGCGATCGCACGCTGCCGCTTGCACAAGTCGTTCGCTTGAATCGGCCCGGCGTGCTGCCGGTCCCCCTCGAACCGCTCGGGGCTTGGGTGCAACTAACCGACGGCGGTCGTCTGCTCGGTCGTGGTTACACGACCGCGGCGGGGACGGCCGCGATTCCGCAGGCCGATGACCTAACGCTCTCCGTGCCGACGTCGGCGGTGCAAGCGGTCCGCGTAAAGCCGATGTCGCAAGAGATGGTTGCCCAGTGGGAGCAAATCGCCGCGTCGGCCGTGAAGGCCGATTGCGTCGTCATTCGCGAAGAGAATTCGCTCGACTATCTCGAAGGGGTGCTCGGCGATTTCGGACCCGAATCGTTCGGCTTCACGCTCGACGGCGAGTCGCTGACGGTGAAGCGGGCGAAGGCCGAGGGGTTGATCTACTTTCACGCCCGTCGCGATCCGCAAGCGTCGACGTTTTGCAAAGTCATCGACGTGCTCGGTTCGCAACTCAACGTCGCATCGGCCTCGTTGTCCGTCGTCGAAGGAAACGTCGGGCAACTCCGCATGCAAACCACCGGCGGCGTCGAACTGACGTGGCCCTTGGATCGACTGTCGGCCATCGAGTTTCCGGCCCAGTACCTGAGCGGCTTCAAGCCGGAGTCGGTGGTCTATACGCCGCGCATGCCGTCGGCGACGGCCATCGCGCCGAGCGTCTCGCAGTTCTATCGCCCCAAGTTCGATCGGGCGGGCGATTCGGGACCGTTGCGAATGGGGGGCCGTGAATACTCGCGCGGCATCGCGATCCGCAGCCGCACTGAGCTCACGTTCTTGCTCCCCGAACCGTTTGCCAAGTTCACGGCGACGGCGGGGATCGACGATCGGCATCGACCGGGCGGCAACGTCCGGCTCGTCATTCGGGGCGACGACCGCGTGTTGTTCGAACAATCGATCACCGGCAACGACGAGCCGGTGGCGATCTCGCTCGACGTCACGGGCGTCGTCCGTCTTAAAATCCTGGTCGACTACGGCAGCGACGTTTCCGCCGCAGGCGATCATCTCGACCTTTGCGACCCGAGGTTGTTTAAATGATGCGAAGTCTCGCAGTGTTGGGCGGGTTGTGGCTCGGCTTGCTCGGCGCGTATCAGAACGTCGCGGCGGTCGAAGTCGATCCGGCGGTGACCGAGGCCGAGGCGCGCCGCGCTGCGGTGATGGCCGAGGCGCGCTCGAAGACGGTCGCCATCTTCCCGCCGAGCGGCCAAGGGGGCGGCTCGGGCGTGTTGATCACCGCCGACGGTTACGCCCTCAGCAACTTTCACGTCGTCACTGGTTCCGAAAAGCACATGAAGGTCGGCCTCTCCGACGGTCGGGCTTACGATGCCGTCGTCGTCGGCATCGATCCGGTCGGCGACGTCGCGCTGATCAAGCTGTTCGGTCGCACCGACTTCCCCGTCGCCGAGTTCGGCGATAGCGACAAGGTCCGCGTCGGCGATTGGGTCTTCGCCTCGGGCAATCCTTTCTTGTTGGCTCACGACTTTCAACCGACCGTCACCTACGGCATCGTGTCAGGAGTGCATCGCTATCAATATCCGTCGGGTACGCTGCTCGAATACGCCGACTGCATCCAGACCGACGCGGCGATCAATCCTGGCAACTCCGGTGGTCCGTTATTCGACGCCGACGGCAAACTGATCGGCATCAACGGTCGCGGCTCGTTCGAAAAGCGGGGCCGCGTGAACGTCGGCGTCGGTTACGCGATTTCGATCAATCAGATCAAGCACTTCCTCGGCTGCTTGCGGAGCGGACGGATCGTCGATCATGCCACGCTCGGAGCCCGCGTCGCTTCGGACGAAGACGGCCGCGCGGTCGTGGCCGACGTGCTGGAAGACAGCGACGCCTGGCGTCGCGGACTCCGCATCGGGGATGAGATCGTCAGCTTC
>CAMCTH010000517.1 GCA_945877965.1 Planctomicrobium piriforme
GCAAGATCGTGGCGTGCAGGTCGTGAACGTGAACACGATCGACGACCGCTTCACGTCCGAGTTCGTCGGTCGCGCCGTGGACGTGACCTCGCTTGATGCCGCCGCCGGCCAACACCGCGCTGAAGCCGCGATGGTTGTGATCGCGACCGACGCCGTCTCCCTCGCTTCCGGCTTGCCGTACCGGCGTGCGGCCGAACTCGCCGGAGCAGAGGACGACCGTGTCTTCGAACAGACCCGTCCGTTTCAGATCGTCAAGAAACGCCGCGATGCCGCGGTCGAACGGTTCGGTATCGGTCTTCAAACGGGTGACGAGATTGTTGTGGTGGTCCCAACTGCCGGCCTGCACGCGGACGACGCGGACGCCCCGCTCCAACAGTCGTCGGGCCGTCAGCAGTTGTCGGCCCCAAGCGGTCACGCCGTACTGAGCTTGCGTCTCGACCGACTCTTCCCGCAAGTCGAACGCCTCGGGCGCCGCCGCTTGCATCCGATATGCCAACTCGAAACTTCGGATCCGTGCGTCAAGCGCGGCTTCGTGTGGCGCGCGGTTGCCGAACTCGGCGTTCAAATCGCCGAGTAGATCGAGTTGCGAACGTTGTTCGTCGCGCGTCATTCCGGCGTTGCGCAGATTCGCGATCGGATCTTGATCGGGCCGGAGCGTGATGCCGGTCCCTTGATAGACCGGAGGCAAGAAGCCCGCGCCGATCGTCTTGTCGCTCGAACTCACGCCGAGAGCCACGTAGGCCGGCAGATCGGCGTTCACCGTCCCCAGGCCGTAGGTCAGCCACGAACCGCACCTCGGCCGCGTCAGCGTCGAGTGCCCCGTCATCATCATCATCGTCCCTTGGGCATGGGCCGGTATGTCGGTGTGCAGTGACCGGACGACGGTAAGATCGTCGGCATGCTTGCCCAGATGCGGCAAGAGTTCGCTCAATTCGAGTCCGCTCTTGCCGTATCTTTCAAACTTGAACGGCGAACCGAAGAGCACCCCTTTCCAGGCCTCGTGGATATCGCCGTCGTGTCGTTTGAGTTCCGGCTTCGGGTCAAATAAGTCTAAGTGCGAGGCTCCGCCGGGCAGAAAGATATGCACGAACCGCTTCGCTCGGGGTGCAAAATGCGGCGGCTTCGGCGCGAGCGGATCGCCGGCGTCGGCCGCGAAGAGTTCGCCCGCCTGAGCCAAGGTTGCCGCTAGGCCGATCGAGCCGAAGCCCAGGGCGGTCTGTGAAAGGAACGTGCGTCGCGACAGCGCCGGAGTCGTCATACCAGATGCTCTCAAGTGAGATAGTCGATTATCGATTAGGGTTGCGCGGAAGGAGTCTTGATGAGTGCGGGCCAGTCGTTCGCAAAGCGAATTGCGCCGATGCGAACCGGCGCGGTCGATTGGATGTGAAACACGAGCAGGTCGAGCAGACCTTCGCTCTCGACGGGGCGCGAGGTGATCGTCCACGATTCGGGAGGCGAAGCCGGCGGCGAGGCGTCGCCGGGAAGTAAAGCCAGCGAGATGCGATCAGGCTCATCGCGATGCGATTCGATCAGTCCGACGAGCCGATACGGCCGACCTCGTTGCAATGCCATCGGCCGACGTTCCGAGATGCCGCCGAAGCGGACCAGAATATCGTCGCGACGGCTCATCATCGGGGCGACGAAGCGTTCGGCCGGACCTATGGCCGCGGCCTCTTCCGAGCTGCGCAACGTCACGAAGAACGTATCGCGCGGTTCGTCGGGCAATGCATCCCAGCGAAAGCGGACGCTGAACCAGGTGGCGCCCTCGTCGGCGAGTCGAATGGGCTGAGCTAAGCGGCGCTGAAGATAGAAGATTCCGGAACCGACCGCTTCACCGGCAGCGATGGTCAGCGGGACCTCTTCGACGAGGTTCCCCGCCGGATCGCGGGCATGCCACTGCCACGGCGTCGCCCAGCCCTCGCCGGCAAGTGGTAGTCCGCCCGCGGCGTAGTTTTCGTCGGCGAAATCGAATCCATCCCAGGCTTGTCGTTCGATTGGATGGGGCGCGACGTTCGTCGTCGGCTCAATCTCATTCTGTTTCGGGTTGTTTGCCGCAATCTCTTCGCCAAAGGTAGGTAACGTTCGGCCGAAACGTCGAGCGCTACCGGCGTCGATCAACACTGAACCGTCGGCATCGTCTTTCGGCGTTCGCCAGACTTCACCGTCAAAGACGCGAACTTCTTCGAAGCCCGAGCCGAGCGTGACGCCGTAGCTCGTGCCGAGGTCGACCAGTTCGGAATACGGCGTCCGCAGGTCGAACGTCGAATCGGGACGATCGTTGCGGAAGACGAGCTGACCCGCGAGGAGCGTCGCCGCCGATGCGGAATCGATGCGGAATTCGGCCGGGCCGGTGAGCGTGATCCTCGGGCCACTTTTAAACGCCAACTCGACGCGACCGGACCGTAGTCGCAGCACGTCGGCGGCTAGTTCGTCGCCGAGTTTTCGCGAGGGTGAACCTTCGATCCATTCGCAGCGGTCGAGCAGGGTGATTTTTGCGAGCGACGGTGCTCGGTCGTTCGTTGTTCGCACCGCTTGCAGGATCATCACCAATCCGACGATGCTTGCGGCGACGAGACCGTAGGCGGCCGTGCGGTGCCAATGACCGCGCGAGGGAGGGAGTTCGACCAGGTCGGATCGCGGCGAAGGCGAAGCCGAGTGACCGGCCGCGATCTCACTCAGCCCCGCGTCGATTTTCGCCAGCGCTCGCAACTTGGCTCGGGCCGCGGCCGACGTCCGGAGCAATGTTTGCAACTCGCTCAAGTCGGCGGCGGCGAGCGTGCCGTCGAGGTAGTTTTCGAGCAATTGCAATTGACGGGAAGTCACGAGGCACCTCCTTCGACCGCCAGCGTCCGCTCGACGCAGTCGGCCAACTCGCGGCGAATGCGACTGAGCAACTGATACATCGCGGCGGGGGATTTGCCGAGTTGATCCGCCAACGCCTGAATCGGTCGCTCGGGCGAGTAAGCCTTAAGAACTAGCTCTCGACGGGCGACGGGAAGTTTTTCCAAGCAGCGTTCCAGGGCCGTGCGCTCGTCGTCGCGATGCGCGTCTTCGGAGGGGGCATCCGCGAGCCCTTCGTCGAGCAGCGTCGCGACGACGTCTTCGTCCAGCTCCAGCCGATCGCGAGCCTGTGAGCGGCGATGCTTTAGCACCTCGTACTTGGCGATAATCCGCAGCCAGTGTGGGAAGCCTGCGGGGGAGTCGAGCGATTCGAACTTGCGCCAAGCGACGAGGCTGACTTCCTGCATGACTTCGTCGACCTCGTTCCAGGCCGACACGCCGGCCCGAATGTAGGCTCGCACCGACGGTTCATGCCGCGCCAACAGCCGCACAAACTGCTCGTATCGCGGCGACTCGTCCATTCGGTCCCTCGGGCTCATTCAGCGTTATGAAAAAAGGGGGGCTACAGTAAGACTCCCGCTCGAAGACGGAACTAACGCGCAAAATCTAAAAAAGGGGCATACTGTCCGTAACGCATCCGATTACCCAATCAGGGCCTTAACGCCGGCCCGAACGGTTCCGACTCTTGGTCAGCGAGCGGCATGCGTTTGCCCACCGAGAATTGATCCGAGAATCTGTATCCGCAAAAGACGTCGCCGCCGGTCTATTGGGAAGATTCTTAACTTCAGAGATGCGAATCTGATGCACGAATCAGCCCGTCGTGACTGCGATGGCTTTCTTGATCGCTTCTTGAACGCTCATGGGTCGAAATGAAAACGCCTGCAATGCGGTGGTGTCTCGTACGACGGTTGGGTTCTTCAAGCCCTCGATCAAATGCCGTCCGACTTCGAAACTGGCCGGCGTCACCAAAGCCAGCCACAGGCTGGAGAGATACGGCGTCAAGATAGGTACGAAGATGAGCAGGCGTCGCAAATGTTTGAGACGAGCGTACTCACGGATTAGATCGCCGTAGGTGACGACATCCGTGCCGCCGATTTCGAAGATGCGGTTCTTGCCGGTCGGCAGATTCATTGCCGCCAGAAGATAGTCCAGCACGTCGTCCACAGCGATGGGCTGCGTCGGCGTCGTCAGCCATTTCGGGCAGATCATCACGGGCAATCGGTCCGTCAGCGACTTCAACAAATCAAAAGACAAGCTGCCCGCACCGACGATCATCCCTGCACGGAACTCAATGAGTTCGGCACCCGACGTTCGCAAGATCTCTCCGACCTCGTGACGGCTACGCAAGTGTGGCGAAAGCCTCGGATCGGAGTCGTCGCCCAAACCGCCGAGATAAATGATTCGCTGAACGCCG
>CAMCTH010000518.1 GCA_945877965.1 Planctomicrobium piriforme
GTTCCGTCCGGTAAATCAGCCCAATTCGAGTCACTCCGACAGTCTAGCGCCAGGCGCCCAATCCAATAGACAAAACCAGTCATTTTCCTCAGCAATAACGGAAGTCTTCACTATTCCTGACTAACTTGGACTTCTGTCGGTCACGTCACGCTTGTGTTCTTTGCGCATCCGCATTGTCCTTGCACGCGGGCAGGATTTGGCAAGCTCGACGAAGCGTTGGCGGCGCTTCCGGTGAAGCCGACGGTCTATGTCGTATTGTCGTCGGATGGTTCGCCGACGGACGACCAGCCGAGCGAGAACCGCCGTCGGGCCGAAGCGATCGAGGGTGCGCAACGGCGCATCGATCACCAAGGAATCGAGGCGATCCGCTTCGGCGCCGCGACGTCGGGGTTCGTGTTGTTCTACGACGCTACGGGGCGATTGCGATTCGCGGGGGGCTTGACCGCAGAACGCGGCGGCGAGCAGTCGAGCGAATTCGAATCGTCGTTCGTTCAAGCGATCCAGAATCCGAAGTTTCCCTTGGTAAGCACGCCGGTCTTCGGCTGCGGCTTGTAGTGGCTCATCAGCAAATAATTTGTCTTCAACTATCTCGTAACAGTCGTCGGTTTCTATGATCGCCCTTTCCAAAGAAGCTCGCCGGCTGTTGCAGCAGCATTCCTTAGAAATTTGGAGAGCGACGGATCGTTTTTTCGGCTGGCTACTGATCGTCGAGTGGATTGCACTGGTGGTGATCGCCGCCGTGGCCTCGCCGCGCGCTTGGTCGGGGCTTGAGAGCAGCGTCCATCCGCATGTTTGGATCGCGATCTTTCTCGGCGGACTGGTCGTCCTGCCGCCGTTGGTGTTGATTCACTTTCGACCGGGAAAGGCCGAGACTCGCCATGTCGTTGCGATCGGACAGTCGCTCGTGTCGGCGATTCTGATTCACTTGACGGGGGGACGAATTGAATCGCACTTTCATATCTTCGGTTCGTTGGCGTGCCTCTCGTTTTACCGCGATTGGCGCGTGCTGGTGACGGCCACCGTCGTGACGGCCGTCGATCACGGTGCGCGAGGCGTACTCTGGCCGACGAGCGTCTTCGGCATCGCTTCAATGAACTCGTGGCGCTGGATCGAGCATGTGCATTGGGTACTGTATGAAGACTTCTTCTTGATCTACGCTTGTCGCCGTAGTTTGAACGAAATGTCGGAGATCGCCCAACGTGAAGCGGAAGCGGCGCTAGGTGCTTCGCGGATGGAGCGCCTCATCGACGAACGCACGGCCTTGCTGCGGCAAAGCGAACAGAACCTGCGCCTCTCGCGCGATCGGGCCGAGGAAGCGAACATCGCGAAGAGCGAGTTTCTGGCCAACATGAGCCATGAGATCCGCACGCCGATGTCGGCCATTCTCGGCTACGCCGACTTGTTGCTCGAATCGGGCGATCTCGGTCGCGCGCCGATCGAGCGCATGGAAACGATTCAGACAATTCGTCGCAACGGCCATCATCTCCTCGATGTGATTAACGACATCCTGGACCTCTCTCGAATTGAGTCGGGCAAGATACAGCTCGAAACGGTCACTTGCTCTCCGTGGCAAGTCCTTTCGGAAGTTCGCTCGTTGATGCGGATGCGGGCGCAAGAAAAGAACATTCAGCTCACGCTCGATTGCGACGGCGCGATGCCGGCGACGGTCCAGTGCGATCCCCTGCGCATTCGCCAAATCCTGGTGAACCTCGTCGGGAATGCGATTAAGTTCACCGAGCGCGGCAGCGTTCGCATCGTCGCGCGCTATCTTCCCGCGCCGGAACAGCAGATTGAATTTGACGTAATCGACACCGGCATCGGCATCGACGACGACGTGCAAAAGCGATTGTTCCAGCCGTTTGTGCAGGCCGATAGCTCGATGACGCGCCGCTTCGGCGGCACGGGGCTCGGCTTGGCGATTAGCTTGCGGATCGCCAAACTCCTCGGAGGCGATTTGGGGATTGCCTATTCGCAGATCGGCGTCGGCACGTGCCTGCGCTGTCGCATTCCGGTGCAACAGGTCTCGAGCGAAACGGAGGAGATTGGAACGACGGCGATTGCGCCGCCGCCGCCGATCGTGCCGGCCGCCTCCGTCGCACTGCAACCGCTGGAAGACGTTCGCATTCTCGTCGTCGACGACGGTCCCGACATTCAGCGACTGCTGGTTCACTATCTGAAGCGAGCGGGCGCCGTGACCGATGTCGCTCATAACGGTCGACAGGCCGTCGAAGCGGCGCTCTCCGCGCAAATCTTGGGGACTTCGTTCGACGTCATCTTAATGGACATGCAAATGCCGGAGATGGACGGCTACGAGGCGACTCGACTGTTGCGGTCGCGAAATTACGAGGGAATCATCGTCGCCTCGACGGCGCACGCCATGGCCGGCGATCGAGAAAAATGCGTCGAAGCCGGCTGTAACGACTACGTTTCGAAGCCGATCGAGCGCGCCCAACTGATTAGCACGATCATCCGCTGCTTGGCGGCGACGAGTTCCTCGACGAAACGTCTGGCAGCGCTTACCCTCGCAGGAAGCGGAGCGACGGGGTAAGAAAAAGTCTGTCGCGCGACGGGCCCTCGGTTGACGGCGAGCCGAGAATGCGCAAGTTAGTTGCATGGCGTGCTGCTCTCATTGGACGGCCCCCCTTGCTCTAACGGAAGAGGACGATGCCCAGCCGAAACCGTGATGCCGATAGTCGTTCGCCGGCTACCAACTCCGCCGCGGCCCCCTTGGGGTTGGCCGAGTACTTGCAGAAGATACT
Organism: Planctomicrobium piriforme; assembly: GCA_945877965.1. Classification (GTDB taxonomy): domain Bacteria; phylum Planctomycetota; class Planctomycetia; order Pirellulales; family PNKZ01; genus CAMCTH01. The sequence continues at coordinate 2,760 of CAMCTH010000518.1, forward strand.
CACTGCTCGCGTCTACGACGTGGCGGTCGAATCGCCGCTGGAGCCGGCCGCTCGTTTGTCGTCGCGTCTCAGCAATCAGGTGCTGCTCAAGCGCGAGGACAATCAGCCGGTATTCAGCTTCAAGCTCCGCGGTGCCTACAACAAAATGGCGCAGCTCTCGCCCGAGCAACTGCAACGCGGTGTCATCTGTGCCTCGGCCGGCAATCATGCCCAAGGCGTCGCGCTCAGCGCGCAGCGGCTCGGTTGCCAGGCGATCATCGTCATGCCGGTGACGACTCCCAAGCTCAAGATCGATGCCGTCCGCTCGTTTCAGGCCGAGGTCGTGCTCCACGGCGAGAGCTATTCCGACGCCTACCTGCATGCAGCCGAACTGGCTCAAACCCGCGGACTCACGTTCGTGCACCCGTTCGACGATCCCGACGTGATCGCCGGGGCGGGAACCGTGGCGATGGAGATTCTTCGCCAGCATCAGCATCCGATCGAAGCGGTGTTCGTCGCGATCGGCGGCGGTGGGCTCATCGCCGGCGTCGCCGCTTATATCAAAGCAGTTCGCCCCGAGATCAAGGTGATCGGCGTGCAGACGATCGATTCCGACGCCATGGTCCGCTCCGTGCAAGCCGGCAAGCGAGTGCAACTGCACGAAGTCGGCCTCTTCTCCGACGGCACGGCCGTCAAACTCGTCGGCGAGGAGACTTTTCGCCTTACGCAAGCGTGGGTCGACGATTTCGTCGTCGTCGATACCGATGCCGTTTGCGCGGCGATCAAGGACGTCTTCGAAGATACGCGCAGCATCCTCGAACCGGCAGGCGCATTGGGCGTAGCAGGACTCAAGAAATATGCCGCCCTGCACGGCCTCCAAGACAAAACACTGGTCGCGATCACCTGCGGGGCGAACATGAACTTCGATCGGCTCAGGTTCGTCGCCGAACGGGCCGAAGTCGGAGAAGAGCGCGAGGCGTTGTTCGCCGTCACCATTCCCGAGCAGCGCGGTAGCTTTCGGCGATTGTGCGAACTGATCGGCTCGCACAGCGTCACCGAGTTCAACTATCGGATCTCCGATGCCACGGAGGCCCACGTCTTCGTCGGCCTTTCGATCGGCAGTCGCAGCGAAACGATCAAGATCGTCAACGATCTCAATGCCGGGGGCTTCAAGACCGTCGACCTGACCGACAACGAGCTCTCCAAACTGCACGTTCGGCACATGGTCGGCGGACGAAGCGGGTTGGCGCACGACGAGCGGCTCTTCCGCTTCGACTTTCCCGAACGGCCTGGCGCGCTGATGCGGTTTCTGTCGTCGATGCATCCCGACTGGAACATCAGTTTGTTTCATTATCGAAATCAAGGGGCCGATTTCGGCCGCATCCTGATCGGCGTGCAAATCCCCGACGGCGAGAAGTCCGGCTTCCAAGATTTCGTCGCGGGGTTGCAATATCCGTGCGTTGACGAAACCGAGAACCCGGCCTACCGCTTGTTCCTCCGCTAGCCGGGGCCGTTT
>CAMCTH010000519.1 GCA_945877965.1 Planctomicrobium piriforme
GATCCTCGCCGTGCAGATTGCATTGGAGCCGATTGTGGGGGTAAGCGGACCACGGCTTTTCCGCCTCGTGATTGAAGGCAAACCGGTGCGTTTTGGTTTCAGGCCGGGCCTGACGGACGCTCGCCGCTTCGATCGCCCGATCCGCCGCAGCCATGTATTGCTGGATATGAACCGGCGAAATGCTCAGGGCTGCCGTTTGATTGTTGAAGCCGTCGCGCAGATCGTCTTCCGGCAACAGATCACGTAGCGACGTGTCGATGCCCAGCAGGTCGCGAACGGTGTTTTCGTATTCGAGTCGATTAAGCCGCCGCACGCGCACTCGGCCGGCCGCTCCGAACCGGGCATTTGCTTCCTCACGAAACGCCATTTTCAGTGCCGTGAGCGCCGCAGCGACATCGGCTTGTGCCGGACGCTCAATTTCCTGCGGCGGAGGCATCTCGCCGCTCTGCACCCGCGTCAGCACTCGACTCCATGCTTTGTGGCTTGCCGGGTCCGTGAGATCCTTCCCCAGCAAGTCCGCCCGGAAATCTCCCTCAGCGGTGCTTTCGTCGTGGCACTCCAAGCAATGCCTTTTGACAAAAGAAAGAGGCACCTCCCGAGCGCCGGCGAGTTCGGCGGAATGCAGCGCGGCCGGCGTCGCGAGCAGCAGAACCGTGAGTAGTGTGAGGGAGCGAGGCATGGAAAATATTATCGCTATATCAGCAGTTGAGTTAAAGAAAGGGCGTATCACGCTTGATGCCACGCCACACGATTCCGAGCATCAGAATAAGGTTGCCATTTTAGAATGAGGACGACTCGAAAGCCACCATATGGGTCGCTGTGCAGATTGCCATGCCCCTCGCGGTGCGTCGGCTTGGACTTCAGCTCGGGAGTTCTCCAGCATCCGCCGCGATAGCCGATCCACTTCTCGTCCCGAGTCCATTCCTTGGCATTACCGAGCATGTCGTAGGCTACCACTAGCGGCACCGTGGCACCCGGCGAACCTACCCAGCGACATTCTCAGGGGCGTGGCGCGGTGACAATGGCCAGTCCTCCGCCGGTCAAGGTAGCGATGATCTCGTGTCGACCGTCGCAATCCGCGTCCAATGATTTGCGACGTCCTATCGCGAGTTCGTTATCGCTCCCGCGAGGATTGCTTCTCTCTCGAGCGGGCTTCAACGATAGGGAGTACGAGATGCGAGGCTCGGTCTCGATCATGAAAAACCGACTGTTGCGCGATGACTGAGTTCGTTTCCAGGCCGATGTTGTCCGCACCAGTGTTGAGGTTGCGCAAGTAATATGGGAAGAAACTGCTGGAGATCTCGACGCGAATGCGATGTCCTTTCGCAAAGGCGTTTCCGGTCGCTCGCCAAAACTCGATCACATATGGGTAGGGGGCGTCGGGCTCAATAGCGCTCAGTCTATGTGGATTGAACGCACCGTCTCGCTGAGGATCGCGATGACGGGCACGTATCAGGCCTTCGCACAAAAACGCCGCTGTGCCGTCGGGGTGAACGTCGATCAGGCGAATCATCCAGTCTGTATCGCGAGCGCTGGTGGCGGCGAACAGCTTGGCAGTGATCGGGCCCGCCACGATCAATTCTTCTTCCAGCACGGGCGTCGTGTAGATCAGCACGTCGGCTCGCGTCTCGGCCCGGCGTACATCGCGCGGGCCGGCGATGTGACCGTTGACGAAGTGTGGCGATGGCATCGGGTCGGCCGGATCGTAGGTGTAGCGATCGGGCGGTTCTTCGCCCGGCACGCGAAGGTCAAGCTTTCCGTCGCCGCCGGAACCGTTCGCTTTGCCGGCGCTATGGAGGTAATACTTCGTCCACTTTGTTTCCGGGAGCGGCCAGTCGCTTGCCGACCACCATTCGTTCCGCCCCATGATGAACAGATGGACCGGCGGGTCTTGAGGCAGTCCGTTCTCGATTTGCTTGAGATAGTAATCGAACCAACGACATACGTAGCCATTCCAGTCGATCACCGAGTTTACGCCGAAATCGACATAGTCGACCTTGGGACTGAGATTGAACTGGTGATTCCAAGGACCAATTACCATCCGAGGTCGTCTTGCTTCGGGAGAGCCTCCGTGCTGTTTCATCGCCAGATAATTGGTCGGGGTTCCTGGGAAGTTGGCATCAAACCAGCCTGAAATTCCCAGCGAGGGTGCTGTGACGCGGGCCGAGTTCTCAGGTGTTTGGTAGGCGATTGAGCGCCAGTACTCGCCATCGGCAGTATTCTGTCGAATCCAGGTCTCGAACCATTTTGCTTCGCCGATGCCGCGGTGCTTGGCGAGGTCGACATAAGGCAAGCGACGGAAGTCGACATCCCGTGTGTCCGCGAAGCCGCCGTAGGCACCCTTACCCACGATGTTCATCGTGCGCTTGCCCATGACTGCCGCCCAGTCCATGGCCCAGCCTGCGAGCACGCCGTTTTGGTAGGGGCCGTTGAAGAACTGATCCGGCGGAGCGACTTCGGGAACGATGCACTTCAACGACGGCGGCGCCTGCGTGGCAGTCCACCATTGCGTCCAACCGAGATACGACCCTCCGTAAGCTCCCACTCTGCCGGTACACCAAGGTTGCTTTGCGACCCACTCTACGAGGTCGTAACCATCGGACTTGTGCAACGGAGAAAACGGATCCCATTCCCCTTCTGAAGCAAAACGACCCCGCACATCCGAGTTGATCACCACGTAGCCGCGCTGCGCGAACCATCGCGCTCGCACAGCCACCGTCTCTTTACCATATGGAGTCTGGCAGAGAATCGCAGGGAAACGACCATCGCCGTCGGGGCGAAAAACATCGCAGGCGAGTTGCACGCCATCGCGCATCGTCGCTTTCTGGTTGCGCAACTCAACGACCTTGTATTCTGCGGGAGACACTCGCCCTGGGTCCGGCCCCCGTAACCCCGCAGGTTTCAGGGTGGTGGTCGTTTCCCGATGCTGCGTCCAGGCGATTTCTTGGAGAGACTTCGCGACGTCGGCTGGAGTCCCATTTGGCGCGGCAAGTCCAACCGGGCTGCGGTCCGTCAGCGTGCTGTAAATTAAGCAAGCATAAAGATAAGAGCCCCACAATCCCGGGTGCGCTTTGTCAGTAGCAAAGAGACTGGCGATCCGTTCCTGCGACGGGTTCGCTCCAAAGTACTTTAAATACGCGTAACTGGCATCGACGACAGGCACGCCGAGTTCTTTGCCGATCGTCACATGCACGCGATGCAAGCGTTCGAAACCCTGCGGGTAGTCTCGGAGGATCGACGCTGTTCCGAACAGGACGGTTTCGGAGCGTTTGGTCTGGATCAGTTCTTGAAACAACTTGGCGTAAGGCCGCATGTCGGCCTCTTCAGCATCCCAAGCTTCTTGCAACACGACATAATCCCACGTGGCGCCGGCGATCGTGCCTCTCGCTGCTTCTAGGCCTGTCCCGGCTTCCCAGTGACGCTTCAGGCTCGCGCCCCCTTTCACGTGTCCGACGACCTTGATTGGCCGTGCCCCGCGATCCGACTCGGCCAGTTTCTCCAGCATCCGGTGGTTGATGATGAGCGGACACTGGCTGTTGCCAATCAGCAAGACGTTGATGGCCGATAGCCTCTCACCCAACATTGGGTTGGATGGCACTTCGTCGGACCAAGCGGCAACGGCCATGCTCGCGAACCAAAATGCCATCACCGCGTTGAGCACCCCGCGTTTCATCGAAAGCCTTCCGAGTCTTCCAAGTGAGGCGTCGAATATCTCAACGACTTTGGTTGGTCGGCGTCACAAGCACGCTCGGCCATGAAGTTGCATCAACCAGAACTGTACTTGCTGGGTTCAAGGTCCACCATCGTTTTTGACTATTCCATGAGCGAAGCAAGCCAGTGACACGCTCAGGGGCGTGGCGCGGTGACAATCGCCAGTCCTCCGCCGGTCAGAGTGGCGATGATCTCGTGTCGACCGTCGCCATCTATGTCTCCCGACGCTGCGGCCTCGATCTTGCGGGGCATGGCAACACGCGGGCATGCCTTAACACGATCAGCCGTCAGCGGATTGTCTCTCTGTTGCAGCCACCAAACGATGCCGGCCTGATCCGCCGCAAGGAACGCCACATCGCAAAGTCTGTCGCTGTTGAGATCGGTGACGAGCAACGGAGCGACATCTTTCAAAATCACCGTCGGGTCGGCATTGTCGCTAAAGCCGGTGGGGCTGTTTTGCAGATACACCAAAGTCTGATCGAGAGCAGGAACAATCAGATCGCGTTGGTCGTCGTCATTCAAGT
>CAMCTH010000520.1 GCA_945877965.1 Planctomicrobium piriforme
CTTGGCGAGAAACGTTTTGAGATCGTTCGTCACAAAGAGCGTGCCGCGCATGATTAGATGATGCCCGGGGAACGAACAAATATACGGATAGGCGCCTTCGGTGGTCGGGGCCGTGAACTCGATGGTTTCTTCCTGGCCGTGGTCGACGAGCTTGATGGACCAGAGAATGTCGTCGGTCTGCGGCACAAAGCCGACCTCAAAACCGCCCGCCCCTAAGGCGATTGCTTTCAGCCCGACCTCGTCCGCCTTGCCGGGTTTCACGAGCATGATGTTGTGCGGCATGAAATCCGGATTGGCGAACGTGAGCTTCACCTTCTTGCCGGGCTTCACGGTCAACTCTTTGACGTCGTACATCATCCGTTCGGGCATCGTAGCGATGCGAATGGTCGTCAGTTCCGGCGTGTCGCTGAGGATGCCGGACTTTTGTGCAGCTAGTTCCGCAGCGGCGGCGATCACTCCGCCGCGGATGTTGTTGTCGACGTTCGTCCAGAAGTGCTTCACGGTCGCAGCCGCGATGCGCGCGTGGGGTTCCGGTGATTGCAAAAGGATTTGGTTGAGGAGTCCGACGTTCTTGACGTTGTGCTGCTGATAAAGCCAAAGCGATTCCAGCATCGGATGTGAGTCTTCCTTCTTGGTCGGATCGAATTGCTTGACCCATTTCTTCGTTTCGGCGATCACATCCTTCGTGTCGCGCTCGCTCAGTTCGATGCGGGTGCGATGGCGAACGCCGTCGACGGGCGATTTCAAGTTCTCAAGCAGTGCCGGAATCGGCTGGCCGTCGATCGCGACCGGCTTCTGCAACGGGCGGCCGACGGCGGTCATGCGATAGATTCGACCGTGCGTGTGATCGCGGTTCGGATCGCGGACGTTGTGCTGCATGTGGCCGATGATGACGTTGTGCCAGTCGCTGATGTACAGCGAGCCGTCAGGTGCGAAGATCGCATCCGAAGGGCGGAAGTTCTTATCGGCGCTCATCATCAGTCCGCGCGATTTCTCCTCCGTCTTGGTGCCGTCGGCATTCTCGCGGACGACCACAAGTTCGTCCCCCGCCGGCTCGCCCCAGACGTCGCCCGTTTCGGGATTGCGCTGGAGGTGATAGTGCTTGATGCCGAGGAAGCCGATGACGTTGCAGATCAAGAAGTCGCCTTGCATCGACTCGGGGAAGTGCTCACTGCTGACGACTTCGCTGGCCGTCACGGGACGGACTTCCTTTTTCAGCAGTTCCTGCATTTTGAAGCCGGTTTTATCGGGGCGGACCTGGAATGCACGACCGCCCGTGCCGTCGGTGGCGTAGTGGTAGCCCCAACGGTCGAAGGCAATGCCGTGCGGATTCGGCGAGTTCGGCGCATGCATCGCAATGGTGAAACGGCGGGGGTCGAAACGGTACATCGCGCTGGCGGACGATTGCAGCGACGGGCCCCACGGGTGTTCGTGATTGTGCACCATGAACACGCCGCTCTGCCAGTAGATGCCGCCGTCCGGGCCGAAGATGAGATTGTTCGCGCCGTGATGCGTGTCCGAGGAGTCGACGCCTTGGAGCATGATGGTGCGTACGTCGGCGACGTCGTCGCCATCGGTGTCTTTCAAGAACAGAATCTCAGGCGTGCAGGTGACGATGACTCCGCCGTTCCAGAATTCAAAGCCGAGCGGGTTTTGCACCTTGGCAAACTCAGTGACGCGGTCGGCTTTGCCGTCGTTATCGTCGTCATGCACGATGACGAGCGCGTCGGTCATCGGCTTCAGCGGTTCCCAGGTCGGATAGGTCGGCCACACGGCGACCCAGAGACGCCCCTTCGCGTCGAACTGCATCTGCACGGGGTTGGCGAGTTGCGGAAACTTCGCTTCATCGGCGAATAGACTGACCTCGAACCCTTTCGCGACGGCCATGTACTTGATGGCCTCTTCGCCGCTGATGTAGTCGAGCGTCCCTTCCTTCACGGCGCTCGAACTTTTGCTTTTGCCGCCGACGTTGGAAATAACCTCGACCGGTTTCGGCACGTTGCCATCGTCGATTTGGACGTCCTTCCCCTGGGCGACTGCCCAGACGCGGATGTCGCGATTCGCGGTCATCACGTCGAGCATTGACAATTCGTGCTGCAAGACGACGGCGTTGGTTTGATCGTTGGTGAAGGCCAGCGTGGAACGACCGCCCCAGACGTCGTTGCCGTCGCGAGCGCGATAGCGATTATTCCAATAAAAGTCCTTATCGCGGATGGCGGCGCGCAGCGATTCCAGTGACGACGTGGCGCTCACCGGCTTGCCAAGCAGAGATTGTGCGATGACTTCGGCCAACTGCCGGTTGCCTTCGTCGGACAAATGCACGCCGTTGATGGTGAGCGGCGAGCTCGCTTTCTGAAACAGTTCCAACGAAGGATGGAACAGATCGACGTACCCGACCCCCGCTTCTTTGGCGGCGGCTTCCGTCGCTTTCGTATAGGCTTCGAGCTGCGCGTTGTGCGCTTTGCCGTCGGGCACGTTCGGATTATGCGTGTCCTCATGCGCAATCGGGCTGAACAGCACGATGCGCGAGAAGTTCTTGCCGTTTGCTTTCGCGCCGCGCGTCTTCTTCACGAACTCGAGCAACTGCTGTTTGTATTCGTCCGGCTTGCCGTCGTACGACTCGTTGTAGCCGAAGAACGCCAGTACGACGTCCGCCTTCACGTGCTGCAGGTACTCGGTCATCGAAGTCGCGCCGCCGCTGCGCGGGTACGAATTGGGTCGATCACCGCTCGCACTCATGTTGCGGAAGCGAACCTGCTGCTCGCGTAGTTCGCTCTGCAGCAACGTTTCCAGCCAGCCGTCGTGCTGCATGCGATCGGGCAAACCATTCCCCAGGAGGGCGACGACGTCGCCTTTCTGAAACACAAAGGGGCTCGGATCGCGATAGTCCGCCGGAACGTCGGCCAGGGCGGGTTCGTTTACGGGCGGCGGGGCTTTCTTGCCGGAATTTGTTTTGCCGTCTCCCTTCGCCGTCTTCGCGTCATTCTTGGCGGGCACGCCCGGCTTCCCGTCGTAGGCAAGATACGTCGGCTTTCCGCCGTTCTTGACGTCGATCTGCATTACTTCCGGCGCGGCGACGTTCGTCGCGGTGAAAACCGGTTGGCGGTCCCCATCGAGCAGCGTGAGCGTGAAGCCGGCGAGCCGGCCCTCAAATCCTTGGCGGTTCCAGACGCCGATTCTCTCGACGTCCGTCGTCTGACCGAGATCGAGTTCCCACCAGGGGAGCGTCGTCCCGTCGTTCGAGGTGTGGGTCTGCCCCCCTCTGCCGTAATCCGGGCTCTTGTTGCCGTCGATGGCGCGCGAGGCCGCTGCGCCGCCGTAGGTGCTGGACTGGGTGGCCTTGCCGCCGGCCGCAACGTTCTTGCCGCCGCTGATGACTTCCACTTCGGCGAGCGTGAGAATGCGTTTGTCGCCCGGCAGTTCGATTCGGACGAAGCGAGCGGGCTTGCCCGTGGTCAGAATCGGAGTCGTCGGCGCGACGTTATTGGCGGCTGCATTGGCTGGGACGTCATTCTTCGCGTTGCCGTCGTTCTTCGGCTCTTTCTTTTGGGCTTCCTGCTTCGTGGCGGGCTTGGGGTTGGAATCTTTGGTGTTGCTATTGGCCGGGATCGGGCTGTCGAATCCGGCGTACATCTCCGGCTTGATGCCCCTCGCAAACGCGCCGCCGCCAAACGTGTTCGGCTGGAACGGTCCCACGAACGCGATATTCGCATCGGGCTTGATCGCATCCTCCAGGCCGAGCGCCCAGAAGCAACCGTTCACCAGCAGCCGACGATAGCCGTCGTTCAAAATGTCCTCCGGCGTGCCGTAGAGCGAAGTGAAGACGCGTCCCGCTTTTCCGGAGTTGGACTTATAAATGCGCGTCCACTCGGAAGGCATTGGCGGCTTCGTCGCATCGACCGGCGAATCCGGCGTCATGCCGTTCAGCGGTTGCGCCATCGTCAGAATCTCGCCGTCGGTCGGCTTGCCGACGTATCCGCCGGCTTGCACCCAAACATCCTTCACGCCGCGCAAGATCGGATGCGACTTCTTGTCGTCGATGATTGTGATTCGCGTGCTTTGCTGGTGATTGCGGCCATAGTGGCCGACCCACGTTTGCCCCAGCACTTGATGCCCAAAGCCGAGTTCGTAATCCGGACCCTTATGGTCGGACGAGTATTTTGCGAACGGATCGGTCCCCTTCATCTTGAAGGCATGCGTCGCCGTGCGCATTCCGACGACGGGTCCGCCG
>CAMCTH010000521.1 GCA_945877965.1 Planctomicrobium piriforme
AGACTGCGAATCGTTCCACCTTCGTTGGCTTGCGTGAGGAAAATCTTTTCGCCGCAAATGATCGGAGTCGAATTCCCTTGTTCTTCCAGCTCGATCTTCCACTTTACATTTTCCCGGTCGCTCCAATTCAGCGGCACGTTCGCTTCCAAACAAAAGCCCTGGCCCGTCGGTCCGCGCCACGCTCGCCAATCCTCACCATAAAGCGTGACACAGCAGGCGAGTTGGAGTACGACCAGCGCGATTCGTTTCATGACGACGGTTCCTTGTGTGCGTGGCCAGCTAGTTGCCCGGTTCGTACAGCAGCACATCATCGATGAGCAGCGTGCTGCCTGGACCGGGAAGAAAATGCAATTCATCGGTCGTCGAGGGTAACTCGCCGATGTCGAACGTGACCGTCGCCTCGGCCCAGCCACCGATTCGTAGTCCGGCGACGGGGGCTTCGTACCGCTTGCCGGTTTCACTATTCGCCAATATGAGCGCGAGATGTTCACCGCCGCTGAGTTGGTACTGAAAGCGGACCGCGGTCCGGCGACTCAGTGGTCGCGGGCCGCGCAGGCCTAGGCGAATCCACGGCCGGCCGGTCTGCGGATCGACCACCGACCGCGCTGCGTCCCAGGTCCGTGGCTTTTCGTGGAGCACGATTTCAAAATCGCCGGGCCATTCCTTCCCCTGCGTTCCAGTATCGAACCAGCCGGTAAACAGGAAACGGCTGGGAAATGTGCGAGTCTCGCCGGCCGGCGCTTCGTCGTACAGCACGATATCGTCGATCCACAGATCGGCATCGGGCGGTATGTAGAATTGGATGTCGTCAATCCGCTCGTCTTCGCTCAGCGGACCGCCGCTGCCGTCGGGACGGCGAGCCGCCGTCATATCCACCGTTGCCTCCTGCCACTCGTTCTGGGGCAGATCGTCGAGCGACAAGAAGCGGTGATAGTTCTTCGAGAGGCTGTAAATCTGAATCCGCAAGACGTCGGTCCCGCTCAGCCGATAGCGAAAACTGAGGCGACTGCGAGGCCCCATCGGCGGGCCCGGAACGGGATTGAAAATGATCGCTTTCCACGGTGTGTTTTGATCCTCTCTTTGGCGGTCGAAGTTTTTTGTCGCCGTCGCGCGGCAACAGCGGCGATTATCGACCGCTGGATTTGTCGTTGCCGGCACATGCTCCGAGGTCGCTTCGCCGACGAGCCACCAACGCCGTTCAATCTCCGTCTCATAGTCCTCGAAAACATGCACGCAGTGCGGCATGCCTTGTCGCGCGATCGGCTGCGATGCGTTTCGCGGCGGCTCAGCAACAACGTCGCGCGCGATCGCGGGCAAGGTCGACAGCACGGCGAGTGCCAGAGCGGTGCGGAGCGCGTTCATCTTGGGCTTCCACGGTTAGCGCGTTGCGGGCATGTCGTCGACGGAGAAGGTTCGTTCCACTCGACGCACGTTCCCTTGACGATCGCGGATCGAAACCGTCAACCTTCCGCGGGGCAAGTCGGTGATGGGCTTGGCAAGCTTCCATTCCCAGCGGTTGCCGGGCAAACTACTAAACTTCGCGGCGAGATTTTCGCCCGGCGAGACGCCGTCGACGGCGAAATCGGCGACGACTTCGAAGCTGTCGACGTCGAGACCGGTGTACGCGTCGGTCATGCCGAGAAGAATGCGGTCGAGTCGACGATTAACGCCCGGCTCAGGCCACGTTACCGCGACGGTCGGGCGTTGGTCGTCGCCCATCCAGCCGAAACTGTGCGAGTCTCGCTGGGCCGGATCGTATTGCGGATCAACGTCGATCGGGCAGCCCAGATCGATCCAGCGCACGATCGTCCGTCGGTCTTCATCGGAAAGCGGTTGCGCCTTGCCAGCCTTCACTGCGTCGGGCGGCGGCATGATGCTGCCGAGATAGTCGCGATCGATGTTCTGTTTCTTCGTGAAGTCGAGCAACGCTTTGTCGTCTGCGTAATCCAGTTTTTCGATCCGGTTGCCGCCGGGTCCGCAAAGCGATTGCAAGTCGCCGACTTTGCGGACGGTCGGCAAATCGTCATTCGACCAACCGTCGAGCCGCCGACCGTAGATTTTCCACACCAGCAGACTGCGTCGCGATTGGAACTCGGTGATGTACGGACTCGCGGCCTGCGGCGTCACCATCGCCCCGACCGGCGGCTGCGTGTATCGCTTCCAAGCTGCCAGACGGAAGTAGGCGTTCGGTACCGAAACTTCACTTACTGCGTCGGCACCGAAGGCGTTTTGCTTCCCCAGATGATCGTCGTCGAGGACGAGTCCGGCCGCAGGAGCTTCGGACGTGTGCGTGTGGCAGGCCGCACAGCTACGGGCCAAAATCGGTTTCACGTCGCGAAAGTACTCGACGTTATGCACGCCGCCGTCGGCGTAACGCACTCCGGTGGCATCGTCGGCGTCCCAACGACGGCCCGACTCATCGCGGGCCTTGTCGGTCAACAACGGCGTCTTGCCGCGCGTCAGGTCGAAGAGATCGTAGTCGATCCGCGCGGCATACGTGTCTTCGAACGCCGTCGGCTTTTGGCTATGGGCATGGCAGCCGCCGCAATCGTAGCGAGATTCGCCGGGGCGAACTTGATGCCATGTTTGCGCCATCGTCAGCGTCATGCCGTCCTTGTCGATCAACTGGAACGTGAACGACTGGTCAGCCGGAATCTTCGCCAGGAAGCTCGTGTCGGGATTGCCGTCCGGGTCGAGCGGCTCCGGCTTTCCATCGATGAACTTGCGGAGCGGAATCTCGCCGAGAATCCGCAGTCGTTCGACGGCGTGACTGCCGTAGCGCGGGGCTCCGCCGCGACCGCGACCTTGGATATCGGTCCGCGGCTCTTGGGCGACGATGCGAATCGCATGGATGTCGCGATTGTCGTAGAGCCCGGCATCGGAACCTTGCAGCGCCCAATTGGTTCTCCAAGCGGTCCAGAACCACGAGCCGGGATTCTTCGGCAGGGCGACGGCCGTCACGCTCCCCTCGGGCACGGTCCCGCCGGGAGCGCTTTCGCGTTTGTACATGCTCGACGTGCCGACGAGACCGAACGGCGTTCCTTCCGGCAAGTGACGGTGTCGCTTGCCGTCGTTCTTGTGCACCAGCCGCTTCGGCTCCTTTACACCGTACAGCCGTTCGTACGACACCAGAGGCCGCGGCCACTGCTCGTTGTACTTCGGATCGTTCTTGATCATCAGCATGTCGCCGGGTTGCCCGGTAACGCGACCGCCGCGGATTAGACAGATGCCCGAGTCCATGAGTTTCGGGATCATGTAATCGCGAACCGCGCCGGACGAACCGCCGATCGGCCCGAGCGTCCAGGCGACAAGCAGATGATTGTCGGGTGCGCCGCAGGGATGCGTCACCTTGCCTATCCGCGTCGAATTCTCATCGCTCAGCACCGTCGGGTGCGACGGTCGATCGGACCAATTGATCCAAGGCGTGATCAATTCCATGCCCGCCGGTGAGAACGGCACGGCATGGGCCCGCTCCTTGCCGTCGACGTCGATGAACTTCACTTGGTTCCGCGGGTCGTTGCGATCGCCGGGACCGAACGGGGCGACGCCCGACGGCGGCGTCTCCGGCAACTTGAACAGGGTGCCGAAGCCTTTTTGATTCTGGTTGTAATACTTCTCGACGATGATCGAACCGTCGGAGAGTTGCGTCTGGAAATGATAGCCCGACGGAGCTCCGCCGTTCTCGAACGCGCTGATCAGCGGGTTCCAGTTCGTGCCGTCGGGATGAATGCTCCAGATGCCCCACATGATCGCGTTGTGGGTGCCTTGCGATTCGAGCGAGCTGAAAATCACGCGGCCGTCGCGAAGGACGACGGGATGCAGAGCGCAGGCGATGTTGAGATATCCGACCTGCTCGATGTTCGAGCCGTCGTCGTCCATCGTATGCAGTTGCAGTGCGTACTGAGGGTAGGCACGAGGCGGCACGTGCGCATTGCGATTGCTGGTGTACATAACCTTACCCCCGGGGATCGGGCACGGGCCCAGGTTGTACACGCCGTAATTGAGCGACGTCTTGCCCTCTTCGCGTTTGCGGTAATCGCTCGACCATGGGGCCGCACCGGTGTTGGGCGTGAACGTTTGGTCCGTCAGGCGAGTGATTTTTCGCGTCGGGACGTGAATTCGATAGATGTCGGCCCCGGTGTGCTCGGCGTCGATGAACTTCGCGTAATAGACCGATTCTCCGTCGAAGGAAACATACGGGTCCATCACGGAGCCATCGG
>CAMCTH010000522.1 GCA_945877965.1 Planctomicrobium piriforme
TTGGTCACCGAAGTTCCTCTGGCGGGCGACGTCTGGGCTTGCGGGGTGCAACGGACCGCACCGACGGCCGGCTTTCAATCATGGACCGCCCCGGCCGATATCGCCGTTCGACCTGAGGGGTTTGGGTTGCTGACGTTCGAATAAGCGCGGAGCGCGGAACTCGGAGCGCGGAGCAGCAGACTGCCGCTTCGCATTTGATGGGGAGTTCGGTATTCTGCAGGTCGTCTCGCGTTCCTGCTCCGAGTTCTGCGCTCATGCACTATCTAATCGGCACCGACGAAGCCGGCTACGGTCCGAACCTCGGTCCGTTGGTGGTGACGGCCACGCTGTGGCGCGTCGAAGACCCGCTGCGCGAGTGCCTCTATGAGCGGCTCAAGAAGGTGGTGACCGCCGCGCCGGAAGGGCGCAACGATCGCCGGCTCTGGCTGAGCGACTCCAAGAAAGTGCATGGTGCGACCGATGGGCTGCGACGTTTGGAACTCGGCGTCTCGGCGGCGCTGCGAGCCGGCGGCATTGCGTGGAGCAGCTTGCGCGACTTGCTGACGAAGATCGAAAGCACGTTCGACGACGCTCGTCGTGAGCCGTGGCATGCCACCGAGGTGTCATTGCCGTGCGCTTGTGCCGCGCCGGAGATCGATGCCGCGGTCGAGCCGCTGATCGCCGGGTTAGCGGAGGCCGGAGTTGCGCTGGTCGCAGTGCGGTGTCGGTGTATCTTTCCGCCTGAGTTCAATGACGGTTGCGATCGCTACGGTAACAAAGCGACGTTGCTGACGGCCACCACTTTGCGACTCGTGCGCGAACTGCTCGACGTTGCCCCGGATGCCGACGTCGACGTCGCTTGCGACAAGCACGGGGGCCGCAACAGCTATGCGGCCGCAATTCAAGAGTTCATTGCTGCGGGGTTGGTGCAAACGCTCGACGAATCCCGGGCCGTCAGTCGCTATCGATTCGCCGACGGCGAGCGGCGCGTTGAGATGGGGTTTCGCGTCGGCGGCGAATCACACTTGCCCACCGCCTTGGCTTCAATGGTCTCCAAATACGTGCGCGAAACAGCCATGCAGGCGTGGAACGGCTATTGGGGCGCGCTGGTGCCGAACCTCCGACCCACCGCCGGTTATCCGGAAGATGCCCGGCGCTATCGGGGCGAAATTGCAGCCGTTGCGGCGGCGCAGTCTCTCGACGAGCGCGCTTGGTGGAGGCTACGCTAGGGACGCGTCACATCTCGGACGGACACCTTGAGGCGGAGTTGTTTCGATGCGGTTGTATATCGTGCGTCACGCGTGGGCCGAGGAGCCGGGCGATTTTCGTTACCCGAACGATTCGGATCGCCCGCTGACCGAAGAGGGACGCAAACGGTTCCGTCGCGTCGTCTCGAAGTTAGTCGATCGCGGCTTCCAACCGCAGCAGATTGCGACGAGTCCTTATCTCCGCACGGTGCAGACGTCGGAGATCATCGCCAAGTCGATGCCGAAAGAGATCGAGGTGGCGACGTTGCCTGCGCTGGCGCCCGGTGCGCGGATCAATGAGCTGTTGGAGTGGACCGCGAAGGTGAATCAGCCGGAAGTCGCCTGGGTCGGGCACATGCCCGACGTCGGAGACCTGACGTCGATCTTAATCGGCGCGGCGACGAATCGGATCGGCTTCAGCAAGGGAGCGATCGCCGCGATCGATTTCAACGGTCGGGCCGAGGTCGGCCGGGGCATTCTCTGCTGGCTGCTGACGGCCAAGATGCTGGGCTGCTAAAGGCCGGGCTGCTGACGAATCGCGTAGCTGCTACGACTTGCGGCCGAACATCTCTTGCGCGCGGACGACCGCTTCGCCGAGTCGTTCGATTTCTTCCGTCGTGTTGTAGAAGTAGAAGCTCGCGCGGGTCGAAGCGGGAATGCCCAGGCGATCGTGCAGCGGCATCGCGCAGTGATGTCCCGCACGGACGGCGATGCCGGCGAGATCGAGGACGTTGGCGACGTCGCTAGGGTGAACGTCGGCGACGGAAAAGCTGACGATCCCCGCCTTGTGCTCGAGCGACGGACCCCAGATCGTCACGCCGGGCAATGCGCCGAGGACCTCATGGGCTTTGGCCGTCAGAATCTGTTCGTAAGCATGAATCGCGTCGAGGCCGACGTGATTTAAATAATCAATGGCCGCTCCGAGGCCGATGATCTCGGCGATGGCCGGGGTGCCGGCCTCAAACCGATGCGGCAACTCGCCGGGGGTGAAGCGATCGAGCCAGACGCGGTCGATCATCCCGCCGCCGCCGAGGAACGGCGGCATCGAATCGAGCAGGTCGTAGCGTCCCCACAGAACGCCGACGCCGGTGGGGCCGATCATCTTGTGGCCGCTGAAGGCGACGAAATCGCAGCCCCACGACTGTACGTCGGTCCGCATGTGCGGCACGCTTTGCGCGGCATCGACGAGCGTCAGCGCGCCAACGCGTTTCGCCTGCGCGACGATCTCCGCGACCGGCGTGATCGTGCCGAGCACGTTCGACACGGCCGTAAAGGCGACCAAGCGAGTCCGCTCGTTCAACAGACTGGGCAGCGAGGGGACGTCGAGTTGTCCATCGTCGCCCAGTCGGAGATGACGGAGCTTCACCCCTTTCCGTTCGGCCAGTTGTTGCCACGGCACAAGGTTCGCGTGATGTTCGATCTCGGTGACGACGATCTCGTCGCCGGCTTGGCAGAATGCATCGCCCCAACTGCGGGCGACCAAGTTGATCGACTCGGTCGTGCCGCGCGTGAAGATCACCTCTTCGGCCCGCGGCGCGTTGAGGAAGCGTTGCACTTTCTCCCGGGCTGCGTTGACGGCGTCGGTGCTTTGGGCACTGAGGTAATGCGCGCCGCGATGGACGTTCGAATAGGTCCGCTCGTAGCAGTCGACCATCGACTGGACGACTTGGCGCGGATGCTGAGTCGTCGCCCCGTTGTCCAAGTAAGCGAGCCGCACGCCTTCGTTGCCGCGGCGCGGATTGGCATACACCCGTTGATGGAGAATCGGGAAATCGGCCCGCAGTAGAACGGGATCGAGCGGCAGCGTCGGCGGAGCGGACATCGGTCGAGGACCTTTCGCGAATTCGAAACTCAACAAGCTGCTTAGTTCGCGAGATGTCGTTGCTGGGCCAAGTCGCGGACCCGATTGATCATCGAAGCCAAGCCGTTGCTCCGCGAGCGGGTCACGTAGCGAGCCAACTCAAGTTGCTTAAAAATTCCATCCAAATCGAGTGCCAGAATCTCTGCGGGGGTCTTATCGTTCACCAGCGACAGCAGGATCGCGATCAAGCCCCGGGCAGTCTCGCCGTCGCTCGCGGCATCGAAATGCAACCGCTCCGGCACTCCCGACGTCACGTTCGAAACGACCCAGACGTTGCTTTGGCAACCGAGCACGCGGTTTTCTTCGGTCTTGAACTCATCGGCGAGCGGATCGAGGCCGCGTCCCAACTCGAGGATCAGCTTCAAGCGTTCGGTTTCGTCCCAACAGTCGTCGAATTCGCTCGCCAACTCGGCGACGGTCATCGTTTTCATCAGCAACACTCAACCTTGCGGACCGCGGCGTTTGCCCGACCGAAC
The DNA here is from genome assembly GCA_945877965.1 of Planctomicrobium piriforme. GTDB lineage: Bacteria > Planctomycetota > Planctomycetia > Pirellulales > PNKZ01 > CAMCTH01. Next base: position 3,564 of record CAMCTH010000522.1, read on the forward strand.
CCAACTTGTGAACTATTCATCAGTTTAGACGGAGCAACCGAGGCCGACCAGGGCCCCACACGGCGTTGCCGGGCGGTCGCTGCACCCTATCTGCCGTGGTGAACGCGAGTTGCTGCGCGGCCGGCCGAGCGTGCGGCGCCGCGGCTCCGCTTTCGTCGCGCGCCGACACCCCTTATGATCGTGAGCGAGCTTCGTGGGGCCGAGTGGGTTTTATGCCGCCGATCTTCGCCGTCGTCGTCCGTCGGGTCCGCATCGCTGTGGCGATGGCGGCCGTGAGCGGTGCGCTCGCGGCGGGGCCGGTTCTCGCCGGCGGCGGGCCCGAGAATCTGTTCCTCGTCGTCAACTCGCGGAGTTGGTCGTCGCAGACGGTTGCGAACCATTACGTTCGCCTCCGGAAGATACCGGTCACGAACGTCTTCTACCTCGACTGGACCGGCGACAACGAATCGATCGATGCCGAAACGATGCGGACGAAGCTGCTCGGCCCGGTGTTGGCCGAGATCGAACGGCGCGACATCGGCGACCACATCGACTACGTCGTCTACTCGACCGACTTTCCTTGGGCGGTCGATTGTTCGGCCGAGACGAAGGGGGCGCAGCTCTCGCAGTATCTGACGCCGGTCGCCTCGCTGAACGGCGCGACTTATTTGTAT
>CAMCTH010000523.1 GCA_945877965.1 Planctomicrobium piriforme
CGATACTGCAAAGTAACGACCGGCAGGGCGGCTTCATATGAAACGGCATATTCAATCGACGCCGTGTGTCCGTTGGCCCAAGTCCAAACAAACGAACCGGATGCCCCGGCGAACAGCCGATCACGAAACGAACTAACCGCGACGACCAACGAACTCTCGACCGTCAGTTTCGCCTCACGTCCATGCCAATTGCTGCTCCCCGGTCCGCCCATCGCAGCCCCCGTTCGGGTTTTTTAGATGCGGCCTGAGCGAGATCGGTTCGCTCTCGCCCAGCAATGTGACGAAAAGCCTCGATTTACGTTATCGTCGACGTTGTGGGCGATGCTCCGGGGCGGCCTGCAGCGGGTCGTCGGGCCACGCATGTTTCGGGTACCGGCGCTTCAGTTCCTTCTTCACTTCGCCGTACGTGTTCTTCCAAAAGCTCGCCAAGTCGGGCGTGATCTGCTGCACGCGATAGTTCGGCGCCAGGAGATGCAGTAGCACCGGGATGCGACCCCCGGCGACTCGCGGCGTGGCGGCTAGGCCGAACAGTTCTTGAATGCGGACCGCCAGCACCGGCGGCTTGCCCGACTCGTAAGCGAGCACGATCCGGCTGCCGCTCGGCACCTCGATCCTCTCGGGGGCTTCGCGTTCAACGGCGGCGCATTGTTGCGGCGTCAGGCGTGCTTGGATCGCACCGATCGGCGGCGAGTTGCGGAGTTCCGCGACGCTCGCTTTGCCCAGGCACCAAGTCGGCAGCAACTCGCGCCAGGGGTCGGGCCCAAAATCGGGCAACTCCAACGTCGGTAGCCACGCGCGCAGACATTGCACCCGCGCGAGGTAACGTCGGGCGTCGTCGTCGACGAGCGTCGCGGGATCGAGCAACTCGGCGACCGCGGCGGCGAGCATCGGCCCGGGATCGACGTCCGGCGGCAACGCGGCCGGCGTTTCGTCCAGCACGAGATCGACGAACCGCGTGCGACGGACGGCGGTAACGCGCTGTCGTTCGGAGTCGAAGGCCGTTTCGATCGTCGTCGTGATTTGATCCGAGGGGAGCCACGCTCTTTCGACGGCTGACGCTTGTCGCACGAGCGTCTCGGCCTTTCCGGTCTCGGTCAGTTCGACGGCGATGAACAGTTCAGCCGTCGCAACCGCCGACTCGTCGGCGAGGCGAACTCCGCGTCCGCCGACCATCACCGCCCGGCGATCTCCGGGGCCGCGGCGGCGACACAACCGATCGGGAAACGCGACGGTTATGGCTCGCATGATCGCTTCGTCGGCATCTTGACCGCGAGCTTTTGCTCGCAATTCGCCGAGGAGTTGCAATAATTGATCGCGGGCGCGGAAGATTTGTCGGGCGACGTTCGGCGAATGTTCGAGCCACGACAAGCGATCGAGCAAATCGGAATCGGTGTGATGCTCCGCCTTCGACCGCGGCCCGCGGGGGGCGAAGGGATCGCGATCGGCGAGTAGTGCCGCGGCGAGGGCGGCGCGATCGGTACAGCCCAGCAGCTCTCCTTCGACGAGCAATCGCGCGAGTCGCGGCTGCAGCGGGAGCCGGGCCATCTGTTTGCCCAAGTCGGTTAGCCCTTTTGCATCGACGGCTCCGAGGCGGCGCAGGAGTTCGAGCGCGGCGTCGAGGGCGGCGGTCGGCGGCGGTTCGTACCACGGGAACGCGCGGACGTCGCTTTCGCCCCAGGCCAGCAGTTGCAGCACGGCCTCGGACAGATCGACCCGCGCGATCTCGGGCAACTCGTAATCGCGGAGCGTCGCCTGTTCGCGATCGGTCCACAACCGGAGGCAGACGCCGGGGGCGGTACGGCCTGCGCGGCCGGCGCGCTGATCGGCCGAGGCCCGCGAGATGCGGGTCAGTTCGAGGCGATTGAGGCCGAGCCTGGCGTCGATTTGCATCACGCGAGCCCAACCGGTGTCGACGACGCCGGTGACGCCGTCGATCGTCAGCGACGTTTCGGCCACGTTCGTCGCGAGGACCACTTTGCGGCGGGGGCACGGTTCCAGCACGCGGCGTTGTTCCTCGAGCGTCAGATCGCCGTAGAGCGGCATCAGCGCGAGGTCGTGTCGCGATGCCTCGTCGGCCAGTTCTTGTTCCGTGCGCCGGATTTCGCCCACGCCAGGCAGGAAGACTAAGAGGTCGCCGGAGGTGCGCGGCAGCAGGCGGCTGACGGCGTCGGCGGCTGATTTTTCGATCGGTCCGCTCGGCGCGAAGGTCGCTTGTTCAACGGTCACCGGGAACGTGCGACCGAGACTTTCGACCGTCGGGCAGTTGCCCAAGTAGCGAGCGATCGGCGTTGGGTCGAGCGTGGCCGACATGACGATGATCTTGAGATCGGGCCGAACTTCGTCCCGCACGCGGCGGGCCATCGCCAGGGCCAGATCGGCGTCGAGGCTTCGTTCGTGGAACTCGTCGAAGATGACGGCGGCGACCCGCTCGAGAAACGGATCGTCGTGCAGGCGACGAAGGAACACGCCTTCGGTGCAGACGAGCAATCGCGTGCGGGCCGAGGTACGACTCTCGAAGCGGACGCGGTAGCCGACCTCTTCGCCGAGTTGCGTGCCGCGCTCTTCCGAGATGCGTGCGGCGGCGGCGCGGGCCGCGACGCGCCGCGGTTGCAGCAGGACGATCTCTTGGGCGGGCCCCTGCTTCGCGATGAGGCCGGAGTCGAGAATCGCCGGCGGGACGCGGGTCGTTTTGCCGGCACCGGGCGGAGCTTTTAGCACGACGGCTCCGCTCGACTTCAGCGCAGCGATGATCTGCGGCAAAACGTCGTCGACGGGCAGAGCGGGCCGAGTCACGGGCGGATACGTCCACAGATTGCGCAGATTTCGCAGAGAAGAAGAGAGGAGTTTACTCGCTCTTTCCAATCTGCGTCATCTGCGAAATCTGCGGACGCTTTCCGATTACTTCAGCGGCGAGTAGTCGGTCGGGGTGCAATAGATCGATTGCACGCCGCCGGCTTGCGGCAGGGTGAGTGAGCCGCCGGCTTTTTCTTCCGACGCGCCGCGGACCTTGAGCCACTCCGGGTCTTGGCGGAATGCGCCGAACGACGCGAGGCCGGCCTCTTGGCTCTTGTGGGCCAGCAGGTAGACGAGCGTGTTGTCGGGCTTGAGTTCGGTCTTCGCGCTCGGTTGGTCGGTCGTCATGTTCCAGTAGATCAGATTGGTCATGCCGTGCTTTTCGAACAGCTTCATCGTGTGGCTGCGAAAGCGTTCATTGATCGCCGGCAAGTTGCCCGGCGTCATCAGGTAGGTGCGAAGTTCAAAGACGCGATTGCCGACGGCGTCGATTTTGAGCGCGGGGCTGTAGTCGGTTGTTTGCAGGAACAGGTTCTCGACCTTCGTCAGCAACTTGCCGTCCTTTTCGGAATCGGCGCGGGCCTTGAGCCAGTCGGGATCTTTGAAGAAGGCGTCCCACGAGGCTTTGCGAGCTTCGAAGCTCGGATACGACACGAAGTAGATCAGCTTGTTCTCTTTGTTGTCGATCGGCGTCAGGTAGGCGACGTTCGTGATGCCGTGTTTTTCGAAGAGCTTGACCGTGTGATCGCGATATCGGGCGTTGAGTTCGTCGAGCTTGCCCGGCGCGGCGTAGTAGACCCGCATCTCGTAGATGCGACCGTCGTTTTCAGCGGCGACGAGCGGGGCGGCGGCGAGGAGCGACATGATTGCGGCGGCTTGGATGAATGTTTTCATGAGCGAGGTTGCCGTGGAGTGCGAGGGAAGGAGGGGATCGCGACGCGCGAAACCGCAAGCGACGGGCGGACCCATCGCTTGCGGCTGCGCGATGCGAGGAAATACTACTACTTGGCGGCGCTGGTGACGGCGGGCCAATCGTCGCTCCGGAACGGCGTGACGGGCAGGCCGTTCTGGCTGCGAAGATTGCAGACCGGGTTGTCGGCCCAACCGTAGCGGACGGCGACTGGGTTCTTCACGTCCTTCGACGAGACGAGCACGCGGTTCGGGCCGGTGATTTCGGCGGTCGCCCAGTACCACTTCTTGTCTTCTCCGGCGACGGCGAATCCGCGGACGTCCGAGTAGTCGTGCTTCTTCAGCGTTTGGCCGACGTGATCGAACGTCACTTGGATGCGATTGTCAATCACTTCCATCGCCTTGAAAGTCGGGCTTTGGTACGGCACGTCGATGCCGTAGTCCTTGGCTAGCGCCCAACGAGCGAGCCGCAGGCCGACGTCCTTCTTGTTGCGCGGGTGAATGTCGTTCG